>JAPPPH010000353.1 GCA_028817635.1 Verrucomicrobiales bacterium
TGCCCGGGGGCGCCCGCTGGACCGAAGTGACCAGTGGGGCGCCAACGACGGGAATCTCAGGTGACTTGTCTTCCGGTTGTTGCGGCGTGGATTGGCTGGGTTCGTCACTCATCTGTTGCCTCCCTTGGTTTGCTGTTGGGGGAAATCAGGGAGCCGAGAATGAACATGATCAAGGTGAACGTGATCGTCATCAGGCCAACGCGGGCACCGGAGAGCGGCTTGTAGATCGACACTGTGTCACCCGGTTTCGGCTCGAAAGATCTCCACTGTTTTTCGCGAATCCAATTGATGCGCTCGACTTCCAAGTGGGAGTACTTTCTCTCGAAAAGTTTGATTGCCTCGGCTTCGTTTGGTTCGCGGTTGAACTCGAGTTGAACGGTGTTGACCGGTTTTCGGGAACCTGAACGCCCCCGTTCCACCATGCCGGCTTCCGCCAGCCAGTAGGGGGTGAGGCTGAGTTCGAGCGCGTTGGAGTCGCTATACCTGATGGCGGCAGCTTGTGATTCGCCGTTCGAGTTGTGCACCACGGCTGTCCATTCCTTCAGCCCGTTGTACCGCCACGGCTTGGCTTCCTCGAATGGAATCATCACGAAGTTGACGGCCATGTCCCGTAGGAACGAACTCTCCTCCTCTTCGTCTTCCGGATTCGTGAATTCCTCGTAGAAAAGGGTGCCATCGTTGACGGCATTGATCGTGCGTTCCGGAATGCTTCCGGGTATCCAATGATGGATGGATTGCTGAACCGGGCTCAGGCCAACAATGGCGGTGGTGCCGGCCAGCAATGCCAAAACAGCGCCGGTTGAGCTGGCCCGATGCCAGTAAAGCCCACCCGCCAACAACGAAAATGCCCCGGTGAAATAGATTGCCCCGGTTACCGCCATGTAGTCCCAAACATCGTCTTTTCCCTCGTAAACAAGCCCCCAGTAAAGAATGTAGAGGCCGATGAGGATGATCAGGATACGGGTAATCTTGATACGGGTCGGGTTATCGAGGCGCCCCTTGAACAGCGGCGCGATAATGTCCTGAGTGATGACCGTACTCCAGCAGAGTAGGTACCCGTCATGTGTGGACATGAACGCAGCGATCATCGCGGCGGTCAGCAACCCGACCAGCACGGACGGGAGAATGCGCCCAAGGAAGATCGGCATCGCATAAATATTGTCCACACCCTCTTCGTGAAACAGCCGGTTCAAATCCGGTGCCTTGGTCATGGCGAACACGTAGGCACAGACACCGAGCAGGGCCGGGATAATCATTCGGATGGCGAACGAGACAGAAGACCAAGTGAACTGCTTCCGTACAGCAGCGGTACTTTCCATCGCAAGGGCACGCGCAACAGCCGTGGGCCAGAGGGCGCAGTTGACGATCCCGAGAAAACCCATCCAAGCGACATACTCCACCCCGAAATCGCCTTCGGCTGATAATGGGTTGAAAGCGGAATCGCCCTTGAAATGAGTATCCAACGTACCGAAAATATTCTCCAAGCCCACCTCGGAGATGGCGTACGCGGCTGTCACGAGAATGCCGATCGAGAGCACCACAAACTGAATGTAGTCCGTGATCACCACTGAGATCATGCCGCCGATGACCGTGTAGATGAGGACGAGGACAAGAAGTCCAACCATGACAAACTTGAGGGAGTTGCCGTCCGGATTCATCCCGGTGATGCCCACGATGAACATTGCACCGACCTTGAGGAACAGGCCCATGTTCAGCAGGCCGCCGAAGGCGAGCATGACACCGCCGAGGATGCGCGTGCGCCGGCCAAACCGCTTCTCGTAAAACTCCGGGATGGTCAGCACCTTGTGCTCGCGCAGGCGCACAATGATGAACCCGGTGACGCCGACGATGAACGCGACCACTCCGGCGATGACTCCGATGTGAAACGCAGCGAAGCCGCCGGTGAATCCCTTTTGGGCGCTGTACATCACCGTGATCAGGCCCATCTCCGTGCCGGTCAGCGTGGCGATGCCCAGCCAGGGCCCGACCGCGCGGCCGGCACCGACGAAGTTTGTCATGTTGCCGGCGTAGCGCTTGACGAAAAACGCCACCGCTACGGAGAGCAGCAGGTATATCACGACAATGCCCCAGTCCAAGCCGGTGAAATTCGTCTGGCTGGTGGCGTTGGTGAGGGCGTTTTCCATTCGGGCTACTCGATCAGGAGCAGGCGGAAAAACTGGGCATCCGAGTCGGAAACGTCAATCTCGACCTGCTGTAGGCCGGCATTTTCCGCCGCCCACTCCATCACAGCCTCCCAGTCCGCTTGGCCAAGCGACGGGGTGGATTGCAGTTCTACGATCTGCCCGTCGCGGGTGGCGTCAAAGCTCAGTTCGATGTTGCCGTTGGCCAAGCGCTTGGCCGAGAGGTGGAACACGCTGGCGGCGTTCTGCGGGTCGGTGCCGGCGTAGTACTCGGCGAGATTACTCAGGCCGTCGTTGTCACTGTCTTCCGCGGCGTCGGCGGCAACGATCGGGTTCAGCCCGTTGGCCTCCTCCCACTCATCCGGGATGCCGTCGCCATCGGAGTCCTCACCCTCGGATCGGCGGTTGTCGCGCCCGGGGGTGGGGGCATCCGCCTTCCAGTTGACCGGGTCATTGCCAAACGCCGTGCCGGTCTTGCGTTGCAGCGTGGCGCCACGGCCGTCGGCCTGAGGTGGCCAAGGGGCGCTGTCGCGAAACTTCACCCGATCCACGAGAATGTACGGGACGAACCCGGCGTCCTCGCGATCCGGCCCCTGCGGCGGATCCGGCTTGTACAGTCGAACCGTGTCGCCCCGGTTGCTCAAGTCGCCACGCAGCGGGCCGAACAGGGTCGTGCCCTCCGGAATGTCGTAGCGCTTGGCCAAGCGCTTGGCCTGCTCCGGTTCTTTCACCGGGTCGAACTCGACCACAAGTGCGTACTCGCCTGCTGCCAGTCGGGTGCCGACTGGGAATTCATATTTTACACCCCCGTCGATCCGCCAAGTGTTGACCGGGTGCAGCGGGTCGTACAGCGGCACGGACCGGTTGGTGATGTTTCGCAGCTCGATGAATTCGTCGTCCGGCGTGCCGGCGCCGTGCGGCAGCGGGGCGGGGTGATACATGATTTCATGCAGCACGACCGGCCCGATGCTGGGGCCGGAGTTGGCTTCGCCGGTGCCCTTGCGGAAGGCGGCGAGTGTGACCGGTTGGCTCACGCCAAACGTGGGCCGGGAGAGCGTGACAAACTGGTCGCCCTGGCTGGTCTTGATGCGACCGAACGAGACGCCGTTCTCGGCCGCGTCGAACTCGACAGTAATCCGATAGCCGGTGAGGTCGCCGCCGGAGTCGGCAGCGGAGAGAATCACCTTGTCCCCGTGCGCGGAGTTGAGTGCAAAACTGTGGTCGGCACCCGGCGCCGGGTTGAACTGGTGCTCATAAAACACCGTGGTGCCCCGGGCGGGGAGGGTGGTGCCGACCGGGATTTGATATTTCCTGAGGTTGGACCTCGAGTTGCTGATCCACCATTTGCCGATGTCGAGCGGTTCCTCGCCGAGGTTGCGCAGCTCGATCGCGTCCTCGTACGGCGGGTCAGTGTGCGTCAGCACCTCGTTGATGACCACCGACTCAATCGGCTTGTAGTTCGACCTGCCGGGGGTGGGCGTGTCAGGGAACGCGACGATCGTGCTCGAGCCGTCCGGCAGGCGGCCTTCCGATTCGCCTGGCTCAGTTTGGCCGGTCTGCACCTTTTCGATCAACGTTCTGGAACGGCTGTACAGCGCGACCTGTTCGCCGAGGTCGGCGAGGCTGAAGTTCAGGTGGTCGCCGCCCTTGGACAGGTCACCGTC
>JAPPPH010000020.1 GCA_028817635.1 Verrucomicrobiales bacterium
GGATAAGCTAGTTTCCAAACTGTCTCGCTTTTCTGACTACGAAGTGATCCATACTTCACCTGTTTCCATAGATGTTGATACGAAGAACATCCAGTCTACCATCCAAAAGATTGATGTCGACTACCTAATCGTGAGTGACTTCAACGCCACCGAACAGGAAGTGAATGCAAAGACTTATGATCGGTCTGGCAAAATTATTTCCGTAATTGAGATCGACAAATCTGCGCTGACAAACGATTCGGATTCCCTCGCTGAGGAATCAACTTCAATCATTTCTGCTAGGTTGGCTGGATATGACGCGGCAATACACAGCGACATACTGCTGAAAAGTTCAGGTAAAAAAGAAAACGAGTTAAACGCTATAGAATTGCTCGCAAGAGCAAAAAACGTCTGGAATTCAGCTGCAACAAACAAAGCTGAAATCTCTATCCGATTGTTGGACAAATGTATTGAAGTGAATCCGAAAATCTCCTCTGCTCATTCTGTTCGAGGCCAAATCTATGCTAACTTCTACCAGTCTGGAGACTCATCAACCAACGGGCTCGCAATTGCGAAACAATCAAATACTAAAGCGAGCCGAATAGATCCTAATAACGCATTGGTGATTCTGTCCAAACTATGGGTCAGTTTCCATGAAAAGGATCACATCGCTTCTGAGCAACTTGCCAAGCAGGGTCTAGAGGCAAATCCCAACGAACCATTTTTACTAGCAACTATCGCTGCCTCGCTGATTTTAAATAAAAGAGAACTTGAGCAGGGGAAGGAATACATTGATAAGGCCATCGCCTATAATAGCAACCCGCAAGATTGGTATTATATGGTTTTGGAATCTTACCACACGCAACATGCCGACTATAGGGCTGCATTAAATACATCATTAAGGATGAAATCAGTTAAATCTGTTTCCGGTGTGCGAGGCCCTTCTACCCCAATTTACTACTGGCTATTGGGAGAAAAACAAATCGCTCTAGATAAATTTAAGGTACTTATGAAACAAATGCCCCCAGGAGTATTTGAAAAGAAAAGAGAAGAACTCAAAAAAGACTTAAAGGACGGTTCACCCGTAGAACAAGAAATGAACACGGCATTGAATGAGTTGTTTGAGGCATACAAAGCTTCAGTGGAAGAGAGCGATGGGGAATAATTCCTCAATAATCAAAATGAAAATTGGGGTTCTATTGGGCCTCATTCTCGGGCTTGGCCAAGCGCTTGGGCAGAATCCTCGGATTCAGATTCCGTTTGAGCTGCACGACAAATCGCTGCGCCTGACGGAGTGGGCGCGGCAGCCGATGTTGCTCAATCCGGTAGCGCTGAGTTTTGATTACGAGGGGCGTCTGTTCGTGGTGGAGACCGCTCGCCGTGGAACGGTGGATATCGACATTCGTGGTCACAAGGAATGGGTGATCGACGATCTTTCGAGTGAGACCATCCCGCAGTTGCGCCGGATGTTCCGCGTGAAAATGGCGCCGGAACTCAGCGAACAAAACAAGTCGTGGCTGGCGGACCGGAACGGTGATGGCTCTCACGACTGGCGAGACTTGATGGTGGTCAAAGAGCGGATTCATCTGCTGCAGGACACCGACGATGACGGCAAAGCCGATTCGGCCAAAGTGTTTGCCGAGGGATTTAATCAGGAAATCAACGGCGTGATGGCCGGCGTGCTACCGTACCGGGGTGATGTGTACGCGACGATTTACCCGGATGTCTGGAAACTGAACGACATTAATGATGACGGATACGCCGACAAACGGGAGGTGTTTTTTCACGGATTCGGCGTGCATGCTGCGTTTGACGGTCACGACCTGCACGGGCTGACGGTCGGGCCGGACGGGAAGCTGTACTTTTCTGTCGGGGACAACGGCTTCTCGGTTCGCACGCGCGAGGGTCGACTGCTGCATCACCCGAACACCGGTGGCGTGCTGCGCTGCAACTGGGACGGCAGCGACCTCGAGGTGTTCGCCACCGGGCTGCGCAACGTGCAGGAACTGGCTTTCGACGAGTTCGGCAACCTGTTCTCGGTGGACAACGACGGCGACATCCGGGAGGAACGCGAGCGGTTTGTCTATATCACCGAGGGGAGCGATTCCGGCTGGCGGTTGAACTGGCAGTTCAAGAAAGGCGGCTGGCCCGGCCGCACCCAGACGCCGGAGTATTGTCCGTGGATCGATGAAAAACTTTGGCTGCCGCATTGGCCCGGGCAGGCCGCCTACATCACGCCGCCGATGAGCGAATTTTCCGTTGGCCCGGGCGGCTTCAAGTACAACCCGGGCACGGCATTGAACGACCGTTACAAGGGTACGTTCTTTCTCTGCGAGTTTCCTGTGCAAAAGGTGACCGCCTTCAAGACTGAGCCGAAGGGCGCGTATTTTAAAATGGTCGACGAGCACGTTTTCCTTTTCGGGATGATGGCGAGCGCGATCAACTTCGGGCCGGACGGCTCGCTGTACGTCGCCAACTGGGACGGCAAATGGCAGCCCAACGAACTTGGCAGCATCTGGGTGGTCGACGATCCGGCGATTCGAAAATCGGAGCAGCGCAAACAGGTCGCCAAGCTGCTCCGTAGCGATTTCGGCAACCACACGAATTCGTTCCTCGTCTATCTGCTCGCCCATGCGGATCAGCGGATTCGGCTCGAGGCGCAGTTCGAGTTGGCTAGGCGCGACCGGTTTGACGAGTTTCTTGGCTTGGCCACCAATCCCAATGGCGACCGGCTCGCGCGCGTTCACGCGATGTGGGGCCTTGGCCAACTTGACGCCGACCAGCAGCGAGACAAGCGCTTAGCCAAGCGGCTTCCGTTTGCAGACAACGACGCCGAGATCCGTGCCCAGGCAGCCAAGCTGGCCGGGACACGCGTGCTGACTTCAGCCGCGCCCAGGCTGATGGACCTGCTTCACGACAAGAGCGCCCGGGTGAGGTTTCACGCGGCGATGGCGCTTGGCCAAGCGGGCATCCCCGAATCGACCTCCAACCTGATTGCGCTTCTCGAGCGCAACAACGACAAAGATGCCTACATCCGGCACGCGGCCATCATGGGACTGACCGGCAGCGCGGAGCCGGAACAGTTGATCGCATCGAGCAGCCACGGCTCCGCCGCCGTGCGCGTGGCCGCGGTGGCCGCCCTGCGAAGGCTCAGGCATACCGGTGCTAAAAAATTTCTGAACGATGAAAATGAGTGGGTGTTTCGCGAGGCTGTCAGCGCGATTCACGACGACGAATCGATCCTCGAGGCATTGCCCAGTGTGGCGAATCTCCTGCCCGGCAGTGACCGTGAATCAGAGGCAATCACTCGACGGCTTCTCAGCGCTAACCTTCGCGTCGGTCGCCCGGAGAACGCACAACGATTGATCGACTACGCACTGGACAAAACCAAGCCGAGCACCATGCGCGCCGAGGCGTTGCTTTGTCTGCGAGACTGGAATCGTCGGCCATTTGTCGACCGGGTTGAGGGTCGCGTTCGGACGCTCTCCAAACGAGACGACGGCTTGGCCAAGCGCTTGGTTGAAGCAAACCTCCATGAACTTTTCGAAGCAGCCAATGGCGAAGTACTCGCTGAGTTGATCCGGCTTTGTGAGCGACTTCAACTCAACCTCGGGGCCGGGCCGCTTCTCATCATCGCCAAGTCCGAGTCACAGGAATTGGCGGCCCGGGTGCAGGCGGTCCAGTCCATCGCCGGAAAAGAGAACATCACCCAACCGCTGGTCGACCTGACACGAAGCAGACACTCACAAATCCAAGTGGCGGCCGTACAAAAACTCGCCGAAACCGCACCCGAACAGTTCGCGAAAAAACTGTCCAG
>JAPPPH010000466.1 GCA_028817635.1 Verrucomicrobiales bacterium
CTCAACCTGCATGGCCTTGGTCAGGCCCGGCACGGCGAGGACGACTGTCCGGTTGTCTTTTTTTAACTTGGCTGCCTTGACGGCCACGGTGTCGCGTCCGTTTTTCTTCGGATCACGAATTGACCAATCCTTCGAGCCGTACTGGCTGCTCCAGAGGTAATTCCACTGTTCGAGCGAGTAGCTCTCGGGATCTTCCGCCAACTCGCGGTCGAGTGGGGCATCGAAAGTAACCTCGATTTGTCCCGGGGCGGTCGCGTAGTCAATCGGTTGGCGCAACGGGCCGTTCACCAACCTTAACCGTTGGAAGCACCCGTCGTGCACGGCGGAAGTCTGCCAACCGCGCAGGCCGGTGACGTACATGTGTCCGTCGTGCGGGTTGAATCGGCCGCGCATCGCCCCGGAGAGGTAGCGCCCGGGCAGGTTGATCATCGCGCCCTGCGTTTTGTTCGACCTATCCGGGATGCCAATCATCGCCGTGCAACGCCCGTAGGACAGGTGAACCATCTTGCCGGCGAGCGCTCCCCAGTGGTTGGCCGGTACCCAAAGCTGTCCGCCGGCCGAGTTGTCCATCACGCGCGGCACGAACGCAAACGGTACGTCGTAAGTCTGCGGTTTCTCGTTGCGATGATGCATCGGTATGTAGCCGTAAAAGCCGCCTTGGCGCGTGGCATCGACGCGCGTCTCCGGCACCCAACCGCCCTGTTGGTCGCCAACGGTGACAATGTCGTGAGGGCTGACACCCATGCCGTTTGGGTTGCGAAAGCCGGTGGCGTAGACGTCCAGTTTGCTGCCGTCGGCGCTGACTCGCAGGACCGTGCCACCGTGGGGGTTGCCCTCGGCGCACTTGGTGAAAAAGAAGTTTCCCTTCGAGTCCGTCTCGAGGTTGGTGTTGAATGAGTGCCCTCCTCCGGTGGCGAACACGTCGTTGTTAAAATTTTCGTAATAGTCGGCCTCGCCATCGCCGTTGAAATCGTGCAGGCGGGTGATTTGGTCGCGGCCGATCACGTAGCCGCGATCGTTGACGACCTTTAGGCCAAGCGGCTGGAACAGCCCGGTGGCGAAACGGGTCCAAGTGATCGACTCAAGCGAGGCGTCGATGCCGGTCACGCGCCAGACGTCGCCGTGCACCGTGGCGACCAGCGCGGATTTATCCTCCAGAAAATCGTGGCCGGAGGTGAAGAGCAGCGCCTTCCACGGGTTGTCGAAAGGCAACCTTATCGTGTCGACCGCGAACGCATCCCTTGGCTTGCCGACGATGCCCTCGGTTTTCAGTGGTTGCCAAATCCCCGGACCGCCGCGGGTAAAACGGGCCGGAGATTCGATGGCAGAGTGACGTGCCGTCACTTCGCTGAGTCCCTCCTCCGAGTTGCAGATCAGCACCTTGGCCAATCGCTTGGCCTTACCCGGGGCGATGTCGAGGTGAATCCGTTTGCCGGACACGCTGAGCGTGGCCCCTTGGCCAAGCGCACGCACCCAAATTGCCTTGGAGTCGTTGGTGAGCTTTGCCGTGGTCGAATCAACCAACGCAGCAGTCATGTCGTGGTTGGATACGACGAGGCTGGAAACCAATGTCTCGGCGGAGCCAACTTCAAACGTGAGCGAAAGGAACGGTTGTCCGCTGACTTCGCCGGCCCAGGGCGACTCGAGAATGGTAGTGTCTCCCACTGTGTAGTGGAGTGCCACCCGTTTGCCGTGCCGATACAGTCCGCGATACTTGGCCCAGTGCCGGGGCAGGGGGCCGCGCCTGTTCGCGCGTGGATCGTTCCACTTGGCCCCATGCGCCCACCCAACGGCGTTGCCGTTGACAAAAATCATGTCGCCCTTCGGGTCCGGCCAACTCGTCAAGCCGTAACGATTGGCCTTCATATTCAAAAATCCCCCGGCCCAGGCGGCGTTGTACCCGAGCAACTCGGTGTTGAAGCACACGGTCGCCTGTTGCTTGTCGCCGACCTTGATCGCGATGCCCTTATCGACACGGCCTCGCGGGGTGAGGATGGTCGAGGCGAGGAACGGTCCGACCTCGGTGTTCGCCCAGCGTCCGTCGACCCAGTCCGCCTCGACCTGATCCACTACGGCCTTCATCGCAGTCGTGGCTGGAGGTTGTTTTTCCGCTTGGCCAAGCGCACTCATCGTCTGGCCAAGCGCCAAGACAGCCACTAGGAAACACGGCATGGAAGTCGTTCGGTAAGGCACGGCGGTATGCTGCGGCAGTCACAATCCTTGTCAAGCAACAGCACACACCGGGCTTGCCTGTGGCGGCAAAGTCCAACAGGCTCGTGGCCGAAAATGAAATTATTAGTGCGGAGCAAATGTTGGCTGTTAATGTCGGCACTAATGCCAAACTTAGCCTTCGCCCAAGCGGTTGTGAATGACGGGGAGCAGGTTGGTGGTGGCGAGCTTGACTGGTCCGGGTTGGCCATTGATTGGTCGCAGAAAATCGGGCTCGCCCTGTTGATCCTGCTTGGCTTCTGGATTCTGGCCATCGTGATCCGGAAAATTATCCGCAAGGCAGGCGGAGCGACCGGTATCGATTCCAGCGTGGTGAACCTGCTGGCCCGGGTGGCCAACGTGGTCATTTGGATCATGGGACTGGTCACGGCGCTGGGAACGGTGGGGATTGATGTGTCCGCCATTGTGGCAAGCCTTGGCCTGACCGGCTTTGCGGTGGGCTTTGCGCTCAAGGACTCAATCAGTAATCTGCTTTCGGGAGTGTTGATCCTGATTTATCGGCCGTTTCGCGTAGGGCAGTGGATTAACGTGAAATCGTTTGAGGGCAACGTCACGGCGATCGATCTGCGCTACACGACGTTGGAGAAGGACAACGAGAAAATACTGGTCCCCAACTCGTTGCTTTTCACCAATCCCATCAATATTCGCTCGAAATCCGGGCCGGAAAATTGAACATTCACCGGCCTGCGATGTCTCATCGGCGTCGGTTTCGGCCGCGGGAACAGCCACTTAATTGATCTTTTACCGAAAAAACTATGCCTGTCTGTCAGTACTTTTACTGGCCGGGTTTGCGTTTGCACCGGTTGTTCTTGCGGAAAAAGCCAAGTTTTTCTCCTCCAAGGGCGGCTCCGCTTTCAAGTCTCGCTCGCGCGCTGTGAAGACGGACACCGGGCGAAGCCTATTGAGTACGGCCAAGTCGGCCAGTGGCGTCGGCGCGGCAATTTACCCCACAGCGACGACGAAACTCGACAAGCAGTCCTCGCGAAAATTGCTCGAGATGTTTGACCGGAAAAAGAATTGGGTTTTTCACGGACTGGGAAGTGCGGATGAGGCGGGTGAGGATACAACCAACGAGGACGATTGGACAAACGGGGATCAGCAGTTGTTTCGTGACAAGTACCGGAGATCGAGCGGCGTGGTTGAGGATTTCATTCGTGGAGATGAAAAGAAGACTCCCGACAAAAAAGGTCGTAACAGGAAAGGCAGCCGAAACGACCCCACCCAGTTGGAGCCGGAGGAGGATGAGGAGGACCGGTTGGCACGGGATGAAACGAAGCTTGAGTTGGAATTGACCAAGCGCAACGAGAATTCGGGCCTCGCTTTCAGTGGCAACTCTCCATTCGCAGCCCGTACGGCACTCTCCGATGCCTCTCCATTTGCCCGTCGAAAAACCGGCTCCGCAAACCCATTCGGTTTCAAGCAGGGCAACGGGGGGCGCGCGGCACGGTTTGTGGGGGCGAACCCATCGAGGACGCCCGGCCAAGCGCTTGGCCAAGCGGGAGGGAGAAGTTCGGGTGGGTTCTTTACC
>JAPPPH010000326.1 GCA_028817635.1 Verrucomicrobiales bacterium
GGGCCGCCGTATCCAAGGGGAATTTCGGAATGAATTGCCGTGTTTCTCCTTGAACTGCCGTCGTGAAAAACTAGCCTCCGGGGCCATCAATTTAATATGAATCAGCGATTATTTTTGACGGCTGCCGCGCTTTGCCTTGCGGCGGCGACCGGGCAGGGGCAGGGGACGAAGGCCGACTACGAGCGGGCGGCCGAGATTCGGAAACGCTACTCCGGCAAGGTGTACAACGAGAGCCTCCGGCCGAACTGGTTTGGCGGGAACCAATTCTGGTACGAGACCAATGTGCGGGGCGAGCGCGAGTACGTGCTGGTGAACGGCAGCAAAGGGAAGCGACGCGCGTTTTCTGATAAGGAAAAATTTGATGAGGCGCTGGAGCGGCGCAAGGCGCGGGTGGAGCGCCTTGCCAAGCGGCGCGCGGAGAAGGCCAAGCCGAAGGAGCCCTTGGCCAAGCGCAAACCGAACACCGGGAAAAGCGGAGAGGTTTCACCGGATGGCCGTTGGCGGGCGTTTATCAAGGATCATAATTTGTTCGTCCACGACCTGAAGGACGGCGCAGACATTCAATTGTCGAAGGACGGCTCGGAGGCGGACCGTTACCAGCCGCCTTTCCTTTGGTCGCCGGACTCCAAGTACGTCGGGCTGATGAAACGCCGTGACGTCAAGGTGCGGGAGGTGCACTATGTGGATTCCGCGCCGAAAGACCAGTTGCAACCCAAGCATTTCACCCGCAGCTACGGCAAACCGGGCGACCCAATGCCGACACAGACGGTGCATGTGTTCCTTGCGGGGTGGAACAGTCGTCACTTCACCGCCGATCCCGCGCTGGTGAAGGATCCGTTCTCGACCCGGCGTCCCGCATGGCGGCTGGACTCGAGTGGTTTTTTGTTCGAGCACATCGAGCGCGGGTTCGGGGCGCATCGCGTGATCGAGATTCAGATTCCCTCCGGCAAGACGAGGGCATTGATCGACGAGACAGCGGAGACGTTTGTGAACGTTTTTCAGAAGGGCTACCGCCGGGATCTCGACGGCTTCGACGAGATCATCTGGCGCTCGGAGCGGGACGGGTGGAATCACCTTTACCTGTACGATGGCCGTACCGGCAAAGTGAAACACCAGATCACAAAAGGCGAGTGGGTCGTGCGTGAGGTGGTTGAGGTCGACGAGGAAAATCGGCAGATCACCTTCAAGGCGTCCGGCCGCGAGCCGGGCATCGACCCGTATTACTTTCACTATTACCGTGTGAACTTCGACGGCAGCAATCTGGTGAAATTAACCGATGGCAACGGCACGCACTCGGTGCGTTTTTCGCCGGACAAGTCGGTGTTGATCGACACATGGTCGCGGGTGGATCAACCGCCGCGCCACACGCTTCGCAGCGTGGAAGACGGCTCGCTGCTCTGCGAATTGGAGGAGGCCGATGCGGAGGATTTGTTCGCGGCCGGTTTTCAATTGCCGGAGCGGTTTGTCGCGAAGGATCGTGATGGCAAGTTCGACATCCACGGCATCATCTGTCGCCCGAGCGATTTTGACCCCAAAAAAACCTACCCGGTGGTCGAGGTGATTTACGCCGGGCCGCACGGGTCGTTCGTGCCGAAAAACTGGCGTACCCGCTTTGGCATGTGGCGCGAGGAACTGGCCGAGCTGGGCTTTATCACGGTGCAGATCGATGGCAAGGGCACGTCGAATCGTGGCCGCGAATTCCAGCACTTCGCCTACAAGAACATCAACGACGCCGGTTTTCCCGATCGCAAAAAATGGATGCGCGCGGCGGCCAAAAAATACCCCTACATGGACATCTCCCGGGTGGGCATTTACGGCGGCTCGGCCGGCGGCCAAAACGCGATGGCAGCCATGCTGTGGCACGGCGAATTTTACAAGGCCGCCGCGGCCGACTGCGGCTGTCACGACAACCGGATGGACAAAATGTGGTGGAACGAGCAGTGGATGGACTACCCGGTTGGTCCGCATTACGACGAGCAATCTAATGTCACCAACGCCCATCGCCTGCAGGGCAAACTGCTGCTGACGGTTGGCGAGCTCGACACCAACGTCGATCCCTCATCGACCTATCAGGTGGTGGACGCTCTCATCAAGGCGGACAAGGATTTCGAATTCCTGATGGTGCCCGGCGCCGGTCACGGGGTGGGCGAGTCGCGGTACGCGGCGCGCCGGCGGATGGACTTTTTTGTTCGCCACCTGCTCGGCGTTGAACCACGCGCCAAGTGATCAGTCGACAAAGAGAAACTCGTTGAGATTGAACAGCGCGAGCGCGAGCTTGGCCAGCGGCTCGATGCCGTCCGGTTCCTGATCTGCGATGAACCGCTTGGCCAAGCGCAGTTCCCGCTCGCTTGGCTGTCGTTGGAATAACCGGCTGTACAACTCACGAATTGCCGTGGTGTCGCCCCGCTTGGCCAAGCGCTTGGCCAAGGCCACAGCGCGGTCCACCGAAAAATCGGAGTTCAACAAAATCAGCGACTGCGGTGCGGTGGTGGATTCCTTCCGGCGCGAGCAGGAAGCTGTGCCGTCCGGTCGGTCGAACAACTCGAACAACGGGTAGCGCAGGTTGCGCCGGGCGAACAGGTAGACGCTGCGTCGGTGATGATCCTCGATCGACTTGCTGACCGGCCACTGGTTGTTGAGCAGCGTGCTGGTGATCTCGCGGGGGAGGGGCGGACGCACACCCGGACCGCCGGCGCGCTGGGTGGTTTGGCCGCTGATGGCGAGGAGCGTGTCTCGCAGGGTCTCGCCGTCGAGCCGCCGCCGGTTCATTCGCGAGTAAAGCCGGTTTTCCGGGTCGGCATCCAGCCGCTTTTCCCAAGTGTCTTCTTCGCTCCTGCTGGCCTGCCGGTAGGTGGCGGAGCTGAGCAGCAGCCGGTGCGTCGACTTGAGGCTCCAGTTGCGCCGGGGCAATTCCGCCGCGAGCCAGTCGAGCAATGCCGGGTGGGTGGGGCGTTCGCCGGTGCGGCCGAGGTCACTCGGCGTGGCCGCCAGCGGTTGACCAAAGTGAAACTGCCAAAGCCGGTTGGCGATGGTGCGCTGGAAAAGCGGGTTACTGTTGGCGCCCATCCATCGGGCGAGCTGGGCACGGTTGGTCGCCCGCGCGGGCGTTTGGTTAGCTTGGGCGATGCGCGGCACGGCAGGCTGCACGACCGGCCCGGCCCGGCGGAAATCCCCGCGCACCGCGAACCGGGTGGACACCGGTTTGGTTGCCTCGGCCATCACGCGTCCCTTCCCCCGGCCCGTGCCCAGAGCCTGTTCGGTGAACGTGAGGCCGCCGTCGAAGAACGCACGCATCCGGTAAAAGTCCGCCTGGCTGATCGGGTCGGCCTTATGGTCGTGGCACTGGGCGCAGCCGATGCTCAGGCCGAGAAACACCGAGCCGACCGTGGCGGTCATCTCGTTGAGCACCATGTGCCGCCGCTCGGCGTTGAGGTTGATGTCCGGCATGTCCTGCCCGGCCAGCAAAAACCCGGTGGCCGTCGTCGCCTCGGCGGAGACAGTGTCGCCGGCGAGTTGGTGGAGGACAAACTGGTCGTAGGGCAGGTCGGCGTTGAGGGCGTCGATCAGCCAGTCGCGATAGCGCCACGCGTTGGGGCGCACCTTGTCATGCTCGAAGCCGTCGGTCTCGGCGAAACGCGCGAGGTCGAGCCAGTGCTGAGCCCAGCGCTCGCCGTAGGCCGGAGAGGCCAGCAGCGAGTCGAGCAACCGCTCGTAGGCATCCGGCCGTGGGTCCGCCTCGAACGCGGCGA
>JAPPPH010000343.1 GCA_028817635.1 Verrucomicrobiales bacterium
TGGGGTTGGCTGCCTGCTGTGCTTTGGGTGGTGCTCGGCTCGATCTTCATCGGCGCGGTGCACGACTTTGGCGCGCTGGTGGTGAGCCTGCGCAACAACGGACAAACGGTGGGGGACATCGCCGGGCGCGTCATTAACCGCCGTGTACGCCTGTTGTTTCTTTGCATCCTTGTGATGGCATTGACGATTGTGCTTGCGATTTTCGGCTGGGTGATTGCCAAGGTATTCCAGTCATTCCCCCAGGCGATTTTTCCCTGTATCATTCAAATCCCCATAGCAGTGTGCATCGGTCTGTGGCTGCATAGACGACAGGTGAATCTTTTACTGCCATCACTGATGGCGTTGGCGGTGATGTACCTCACGGTCGTCTTTGGGAATTCAGGATTCCTAGGCGAGATTAACCAGACCCTGGCAGATCTTCCGTTCATGGCGTGGGTGACGATCCTTCTGATTTACTCATACGTCGCCTCGGTATTGCCAGTGTGGACACTGCTGCAGCCGCGCGACTACATCAACTCCCTGCAACTCATCACTTCGCTGGCACTGATCGTGGTCGGGATGATGGTGGCGGCATTCATCGGGGGCGCGCCGGTGGATGGCGTTCGGCCGGAATTAACTATCGCCGCTCCATTGTACGAAACAGCCTGGAGCGAAAAAGGCGCGCTAGTCATTTTTCCATTTCTATTCATTACGATCGCCTGCGGTGCCATCAGCGGATTTCACTGCCTCGTCTCCAGCGGCACCAGCAGCAAGCAACTCAAGAACGAGTCGGACGCCCGCTTCGTCGGCTACGGGGGCATGCTGTTGGAGGGGTTTCTTGCCACGCTTGTGATCCTTGCTTGCGTGGCCGGCCTTGGCCTCGGTATCGACGGCAAGCTCGGAGCAGAGGCGTGGGATACCCGTTATGAAAACTGGGGTGTAGTTAAACAGGGCGCAATTGGATCATTCGTGTTTGGCGCAGCAAATTTTCTGAAGGCAATGGGCTTGTCCGCAGCCGTGGCCACAGCGATCATGGCGGTGCTCGTCGCCTCCTTTGCCGGCACCACGCTGGACACGGCATGTCGGCTGCAGCGGTATGTGATTCAGGAACTGGCCGCCACCCTACGCTCGCCCCGTGAAGAAAACGTCGATGGCTGTCAGTTCTCTTTTCTGGATTGGTTTCAAAATAAACACGTCGCAACCCTGTTCGCAGTAACCGTAGCGATCCTGCTCGCTGCCGTGCCAAACGACGGCGCTTGGACAACCGAAAGCATCGGCACCGGCGGATTGATTCTCTGGCCACTTTTCGGCGCCACTACCCAACTACTCGGTGGCCTTGCGTTCTTGGTCATCACCTTTTACCTGTGGCGGCGTGGTACCTCAATGTGGTTTCTTATCCTGCCTCTCATGCTCATGTTGGTGATGCCGATGTGGGCGATGATTTATCAGCTTTTCGTTGCACCCGGCTGGCTGGTGGCAGGACAGGTGGACTACCTCCTCGGCGGTATCGGCTTGGCCACCATCGCGCTTGAAATATGGATGATCGTGGAGGCGGTGAAACTATTCCCGAGAGTGAGGGGTGTGCTGGAGGAGAACGCCCTCGACCGGCAAACGGCGTGAGCGCACTACAATCCATCGGCATCTTTGGCGGGTCGTTTGACCCGGTGCACAACGGACACTTGCTCGTTGCACGGGCGGCACTAGAGGAATTGTCGCTCGATCGGTTGTTCATCGTCCCTGCCGCACGATCGCCGTTCAAGCCGGAGCAACAACCGGCCGCCGCCGATGTCCGACTGCGGCTCCTGCGGCTGGCGTTCGCAGCTGAAAACCGGTGCGAACTCGACACGCAGGAACTGGATCGCGACGGCGTCTCGTACTCCATCGATACCTTGGACGAATACGCAAACCGCTATCCCAAGGTCAAGCTGCACTATCTCATCGGCGCCGACCACGTCCCCACCCTGCCCCAGTGGCGCGAGGCCAAGCGCTTGGCCAAGCTGGCCACGTTCGTCGTTGTGCCCCGGCCGGGACAGGAAGTCGCTGAGTTCCCCGAACCGTTCAGAGGCCAAGCGCTGCAGGGTTGGCCATTTGAGGTTTCCTCCTCTGCCATCCGCCAGCGACTCGCGCTTGGCCAAGCGATCGACGGCCTCGTCCCGCCCGCCGTCGCAGAGTCGCTGCAAAACGACAACCCTTATGAGGGTGCGCAGTGAGCGGGAAACAATGAGCAGAAAACGAGGGTTGCCGTAAAACCGTAAATATGGTTTTATTGGCCCGTGAAAACGACGTTGGACATTCCGGATTCACTGTTCCGCCTGGCCAAGGCCACGGCCGCTCAGGAGGGGCGTTCGCTCAAATCACTCGTTGAGGAAGCGCTGCAGGACAAACTTGCGGCTGATCACGCCGGCGAGCCGGAGGCAGCGTGGATGAAAGGGTTTGGGGGTATGGCGCATCGCAGGCGCGAAAACAGGCGCATTCAAAAACAGGTCGATGCCGAGTTCGGGCAGATTGAAGCTGAAGACTTGGCATGATCCTCGACACCAATGCTCTGTCGGCCTTCGCGGATGAAGACAAAAAACTTGAACCTGTACTGCGCCGTGCAAGCCGTTGCGCATTGCCGGTGATCGTGCTCGGGGAGTACCGCTATGGCATTTCGTTGTCGAAATATCGGGACGAATATCACGTCTGGCTCAATGAGCAATTGAAGGTACTCGAAATCTTAACCGTCGATCCGAACACGGCAACGCACTTTGCCGACATCAAGCGGGAGTTGAAAAAGGCGGGAACGCCCATCCCGGGCAACGACGTTTGGATTGCGGCCTTGGCTCGGCAGCATAAACTCCCCGTAGCCAGCAGGGATCAACATTTTGATTACGTACCCCGGCTTGAGCGTATCGATTGGTGACATGAAAAGAATTCGACTGGTTCCACTCCTCGCCGCTTGCCTGATTGGGCCTCCGGAAGACGGGCTGGCCGCGGATTGGCCACAGTATCTGGGACCGAACCGGGATGCGGTCTATCCCGGAAAGGCACTGACTCAGGCTTGGCCTGAAGATGGGCCAAAGGTCATCTGGCGAAAAACAAAGATCGGCGAAGGTTTGTGCGGAGTCGTCGTTTCAGGAAAAAAGGCTATCCTGTTTCATGAAGTTTCGGGGCAGGATGTGATCGAGTGTTTGAATGCGAATACCGGCGAAACGATTTGGACAAACCGTTACCCGACGAGTTTTGTCGATAGCTTCGGATCAGGCGGTGGGCCGCGGGCGACCCCGGCGATCGTGGACGGCAAGGTCTACACCATGGGCGCGCAGGGCATCGTGGTTTGTACCGACATGGTCAATGGCAAAACGGTCTGGAAGGTGGACACGCAAAAGACCTATCGCGCCCCGAATGGATTTTTTGGGATGGCGTGTTCGCCGTTGATCGAGGGAAACGCAGTGCTGCTAAACATCGGCGGTACGGGCGGCGCGGGGATCGTGGCGCTCGACAAAACCAACGGTAAGCTGCTCTGGAAATCTCTCGATGACGAGGCCAGTTACTCCTCGCCGGTGATCGCCATGCTGCAAGGCAAACGGCGAGCGGTGTTCTTCACGCGCACCGGGTTGGCAGTAGTGAATCCAGCCGATGGTGCCATCGATTATCAACACCGTTGGCGCGCGAGGATTCACGCCTCGGTGAACGCCGCCGCCCCATTGGTCGTGGAGAACCAGATCTTTCTCACGTCGAGTTACAACACCGGCGCGCTGGCACTGACCGCCACGCCGGGTGGCTACAAGGAGGCGTGGTCCAACGACACAAGTCTCTCGAGCCAGTACGCCAGTGTGATGCACCGGGACGGTTTTCTCTACGGCACGCACGGGCGGGCGGACGTCCCGCCGGAGCCGGCACTGCGCTGTGTCGAACTGGCCACCGGCAAGGTACGCTGGAGCGAAAATCGGTTTGGCGACTGCCAAATGATCCTGTGCGGTGACCGGCTGTTGGCGTTGATGGAGAGCGGGGAACTGGTGCTGGGACAGGTCAGCCCGGAGGGTTGGCGGGAGATCAGCCGCGCACAGGTGGTCGGTTCAAACACCCGAAACCAACCGGCACTGGCCAACGGACGGCTGTACGTTCGCAACAAAGCGCAGCTTGTCTGTTTGGGCGTACCGTAAAACAGGTTAGCTGATCAACCGGCCAGCTTTTCCTGTTCCACCTTCAGTACTTCCGAGGTTTTGCCACCCTGTTTGCGCAGGAATTTTGCCGTCTCCTCCGTCTCGAGTTTGGTTGCGTAATCGAGCGGCGTGGCTTCGGAGTCGTCCAGAAGATTGACGTCCACGCCGGCATCCAAGTGTTGCCGGATCGCCTCCGTGTCTCCCCTTTTCGCGGCTGTGTGAATGGACAACTCGGCACCGGTCTTGCCTCCGTTCATCCGGAGCAACTCGATCATTTCTTCCGCGTTGGCGTCGATCGCATAGTCCAACGGCGTCTGCTCCTCCGGCGTCAGGGAATTCACCTGTGCCTCGTGAGTCAGCAGCGTTTGCCCCACCTCGACCCGGCCAAACGCGGCGGCGTCGTGAAGCGGTGTCTCCCCGTTGGCATCGGTCAACTCCGTGTCGGCGCCCTTGGCCAGTAGCCGCTCGACGATGGCCATGTGTCCGTGGACGGTGGCGTAGTGGAGTGGCGTCGCCATGAGCTTGCCTCCTTTTGCATCCACATCACCCCAGTCGGAGATGGCCAAGTTGACCTGCTCGAGGTTCCCGGTCTTGGCTGCCTCGACGAGAGCGCGGTCGGCCTCCGGGTTGGAACAGGCACACAAACCAAGCGCGAGCGTGGCTGGTAGGATTGTTTTATAAAATCTCGTCAATCAGCGAACTCTGATGACTGGATGCCGATTATTCAACCTGATTCCGGTGCGCTTGGCCAAGTGGCTCCGATTTTCCCGTGATTGCCAACTTGCATCCGGCCAAGCGTTGCGAAATTCTGTCCGCCCATGCATTTGCCCGCTAAACACCTGTTCGTCGCGCTTGGCCTGTTGCTCGCGCTTGGCCAAGCGCAGGCAGAGCGGCCCAATATCATTTATATCCTCGCGGATGACCTTGGCTGGGGCGACCTCGGTTGTTACGGCCAAAAGACACTGCGCACCCCAAACCTCGACCGCTTGGCCCGGGAGGGCATGCGCTTCACGCGACACTACTCGGGCAGCACTGTTTGTGCGCCATCACGCTGCGTATTGATGACCGGCCTGCACACCGGCCACGCCCGGATCCGCGGTAATGGCCCGGGGCAACTACTGCCAAGCGACCTAACCTTTGCCAAGGTGCTCCAGAATAATGGCTACCAGACCGGCTGCTTCGGTAAGTGGGGCATTGGCAATCCGCCGCCGCTCGATGATCCGCAGCGACACGGTTTTGATGAGTTTTATGGTTACATCAACATGTACCATGCCCACAATTTTTATCCCGAGTTCCTCGTTCACAACGGCCGCAAGGTGAAGTTGCGAAATGTGCTGTACGACGACTGGCGGGCCAAGCGCACCGGCCCAAAATACGAGGGAGCCGGCGTGGCGAAGGTGGCTGTCGATTACGCACCCAAGCTGATCGCCGACCGTTTGATGGACTACATCCGCAAAGCCGGCGCAGACAAGTCGAAGCCTTTTTTCGCCTACTACGCACTCAACATCCCTCACGCCAACAACGAGGCCGGCGGGGAAAAGCGGATCGACTTTGACGGCATGCGCGTGCCGGACTGGGGTAGTCACGCGAACCTCGATATCCCCGATCAGGAAAAAGGCTTCGCCAGGATGATCGACTACATCGATCAGGACGTGGGGCGCATTCTTTCCGTCCTCAAGGAATTGAAAATCGATGACAACACAATCGTGATGTTCAGTTCCGACAATGGCCCGCATCAGGAGGGACGGCACAAGATGGAGTTTTTTGACAGTAACGGCCCGCTGCGAGGCATGAAACGCGACCTTTACGAAGGCGGCATCCGCGTGCCATTCATCGCGCGATGGCCCGGCAGGGTGCCTGCGAAAAAAGTCAGCCAACACGTCAGCGGATTTCAGGACATGTTCCCCACCCTGCTTGAACTGGCAGGGATCAAATTGGACCACAACGTGGACGGCATCTCGATTGCGCCCACGCTCCTCGGCAAAAAGGGCCAGCGTAAACACGATTACCTCTACTGGGAATTCGGTGAACGGGGAGGAGCGACTGCCGTGCTGAAGGGCGACTGGAAAGGCGTCCGCCGCAACACAAGGAAGAACCCAAACGGCCCGATCGAAATCTACAATTTAAAAACCGACCTCGCCGAGACAACGAATCTCGCCGGGAGCCAAAAGGCGTTGGTTAAGGAATTTGAAGCCGTCCTCAAGCGCGAGCATGTCTCCCAAGAATAATTTCACATGAAAAAACTACTCTTACTGTTGTTGGTTGGCCTGCTTGGCATTACTGCCGAGGCGGCCCCGAAAAAGCCGAACTTCATTTTCATCATGGTCGATGATGCCGGTTACGGTGACTTTGGTTGTTACGGACAAAAACTGTTCGCCACGCCAAACATCGACCGCATGGCGGCCAAGGGGATGCGCTTTACCCAACATTACTCCGGCAGCACGGTTTGTGCGCCAACGCGCTGTAGCATCATGAATGGCGTGCACACCGGGCACGCCTACGTGCGCGGAAACCGCGAGGTGCAACCGGAAGGCCAGGCTCCGATTCCGGCTGACATGATCACCATCCCAAAACTATTGAAGGAGACCGGCTACACCACCGGCATGTTTGGCAAGTGGGGCCTCGGTGCACCCGGCTCGGAAGGCGACCCAGTGAAGCAGGGTTGGGACGAGTTTTACGGCTACAACTGCCAGCGACAGGCGCACACGTTTTATCCGAAGCATCTCTGGCACAACGACAAAAAGGTGATGCTCGACGGCAAAACCTACTCGCACGACTTAATCCAAAAACAGGCACTGCAGTTCATTCGCGACAACGCGAAGAAACCGTTTTTTGCCTACATGCCGATCACCATCCCACATGCGGCCATGCAGTGCCCGGAAGAGGATGTGGCGCCATTCCGAAAAAAGTTCCCCCAGTTTGAGGACAAGATTGGCAAATACAGCCACGGCACCAAGGTGAAGAACCCGGTGGCGGCGTTTGCCGGTATGATGACTCGAATGGATCGCGGTATCGGCCAGGTGCTTGACCTATTGGATGAATTGAAGATCGCCGACAACACGCTGGTTTTATTCACCAGCGACAACGGACCGCACTACGAAGGCGGTCATCAGCCCGGTTTCTTTGACAGCAACGGCCCGCTGAAAGGGCACAAGCGCGACCTGTACGAAGGCGGCATCCGCGTGCCGCTGATTGCCTACTGGCCCGGCACAGTGAAGGCCGGCAAGGTGAGCGACCACATCTGCGCGCACTGGGACCTTATGCCGACGTTTTGTGAATTGGCAAAAATCCCCACGCCCAAGCACACCGATGGCATCTCGTACGTCCCCACCCTCACCGGCAAAAAACAAAAGAAACACAAGTACCTCTACTGGGAATTTCATTCATATGGCAACGCGCAGGCCATCCGGATGGGCGACTGGAAAGCGATCCGGCTGAAGGTGAAAAACGACCCCGATGCGCCAATTCGACTTTTCAACCTCAAGCAGGACATCGGTGAAACGAAAAACATCGCCGAAAAGCACCCGGATGTCGTCAAGCGGATCGCACTCTTATTCAAAGAGGCCCACACGCCCTCCGAGCGATTCCCGTTATACGCGAAGAAGAAACAATAGCGCTTGGCCAAGCGCTTGGCTTGGGTAACCGCTATCCGGCGATGCCCTGCGCCCGGGCCAAGCCGCAAAAGACGCCGTCCTTTTCGAGCAATTTATCGAACGTCCCCTCCTCAATGGTCTGGCCACGGGACAGGACGATGATGCGATCCATCGTGCGCAGCGTGGACAGACGATGCGCAACACAAAGCACAGTGCGGTTTTCGCTCAACCGATCGATGGCCGCCTGCACCTCCGTCTCCGCCTTCGAGTCCAGCGCGGCGGTGGCCTCGTCGAGCACCAAAATCGGGGCATTGCGCACAAATGCGCGCGCGATGGCCAACCGCTGTCGTTGACCACCGGACAACGTCACGCCGCGCTCGCCAATGCGCGTGTCGTATCCGTCCGGCAACGCGGTGATAAACTCATGCGCATGCGCATGCCGGGCAGCTTCCTCCACCTGTTCGCGTGTGCAGCCCGCTTGGCCAAGCGCGATGTTCTCGGCCACGGTCAAATCAAACAACACGATCTCCTGACTGACCAACGCCATCTGCGAGCGGAAATCCGGGATGCTCAGGTCGCGCAGGTCGTGCCCATCCAGCTTGATCGCACCAGCATCGGGATCGTGAAAACGGAACAGTAAATTGATGAGCGTGCTCTTGCCGGAACCGCTTTCGCCGACAATCCCCAGCTTGGTCCCCTTGGGTACCGTGAGGTTGAAATCGGTCAACACCTCTTCCTCCTCGTACGCAAACGAAATGCCATGCCACCCGATGCCCTGTTCGAAGCTCTTGACCGGACGCGGCTCTGCCTGCTCGAGAATGTCCGGTTTTTCGCCCAGCACATTCATCAGGCGCTGGGCACCGACGCTGGCCTCCTCAATCTGCACATGCCACCGGGCCAGTTTGCGGATCGGCGTGTAAAACATCAGCACGCCGGTGAAAAACACAACAAGGTCGGGAATGCTGCGGTTGGTGTAGACGACGTACAGGATCAGCGCACCGATGCCAATCATCGACACGGTCTCCACCAATGGGCCGACAATCTCACGCGAGCGAACCGTCTTCATCGTCTGCCGGATGAGTTGCTGTGACAACTCGCGGAAGCGATCCACCCTCATGCCCTCCAGACCAAACGCCTTGATCACTCGCATGCCGGAAAACATTTCCACCGCCAAGCTGGATTGGTTGACATTGGCCTCGACTTTTCGGCGCGTCGCCCGGCGAGCCTTCTTGCCAAAGTAAATGATCGGCACCACGCAGATTGGAAACAACACCAGCACTCCCATCGTTAACTGCCAGTCGATCAAACAAAGGCCGGTGAACACGCTGATGACCGCCACCGGCTCTGCTACAAGATGCCCCACCCCGGACGAGAGGCAGGTTTGCAGCAACAGCGCATCGCCGTTGATGCGTGTGATCAGGTCACCAGTGGTGGACTTGTTGAAAAACCGGATCGACAGCCGGCTGAGATTCCGAAACACCGCCACCCGCAGATCATTGATCACCCGCTCGCTCGCCCACGCCAGACAGTACGCCCCAAGAAACTTGGTGGAGCCCCGAAAACCGACCAGCAACGGGAACACCAACATCCCTCCAACGATTTGCATCCATGTCAAGTCATCACCCATGCGAGGCAGCCACGGATCCAGCGTGCCAATGACGCTCGTCTGGATGGAGGCGGCCGTTTCGGTAAACCAGTTGCCGGGCTCGGCAACCTCGGCGGTTTCGGTGGCCGTTTCGGCAACAGTCTGCGGATCCAACCGGTCGAGCAGCGTCTTGGTTGCCCACAGCACTAGGCCATTTGAAGCCCCGAAAAGAACGCCGAAGAAGAGCCCCGCCAGCAACCGCCCCCAGTACGGTTTCACGTAGGGGGCAATGAAAGTGAAAATATGCTTCAGCTTATGCATGAGCTGGGGGCGTGCACCCCGGGGTTGGCACGCGGTTGCGCTTGGCCAAGCGCGGCCGGGTCAGCGGCCGGAAGCCAGGCGATTGGCCAAGCGCTCCGGCAATCCGGCTGCCAGAATCTTGGCCTGGGTTTTTTCGATATCGTACTCGAGACGGCGCAGTTCGATCGTGCCGGCCTCAAGGTCGTAAATCACATATCCGGCGCGGGGATCGCCATCACGCGGCTGCCCGACACTGCCGACATTGACGAAATATTTCTTCCCCTTCTCGACGGTGAACTTGTCGTACTTGCCGCCGGTCACAGAGTTTTGTTCGCGGACAAATGCCAACGGCACATGAGTGTGCCCAAAAAAACAGACGCCGGTGTTCTGGTAAGTGAAGCTGGAAGCGGCGTCGAGTTTACTCAGCACGTAGCCCCATCGCTTCGGACCGTCGAGCGTGGAATGCACGATCGTGAAATTGGCAATCATGCGCAGGTACTTGAGCCGCCGCAGCCAGTCGCGTTGTTCCTCGGAAAGCTGGTCGCGCGTCCACTGAATGGCGTGGCTCGCGTGCGGATTAAACCCGGCCAGATCGGTCGTGCCGCCGCAGTACTCGTCGTGGTTGCCCATAATGCAGGGCATGTCCATCTCCCGGACAATGTTCATGCACTCGACCGGATTGGGGTTGTAGCCCACCACATCACCCAGACACACATAGTGCGTGCAGTTGTTCTTCTGCGCATCTTCCAGCACAACCTCGAGTCCCTCGAGGTTGGCGTGTATGTCAGCTATTAAAGCGTACTTCATTCAAACGACCGGAACTCAGCCGGTGATCTCAAACCCCCTGAATTGATCCTCTGCCTCTTCCCAGACGATTTCCTCGTCCTGGATGTTACGCCGCAGCCCGGAGTCGCGAACCGCTTGCAGAAATTCTTCCAATTCCCCCTGCTCGCCCTCGGCGATCATTTCCACACGGCCATCAGGCAAATTCCGAATGGTGCCGAGTACATCGTACCCGGGTACCAATGACTTCACTGTGTATCGGAACCCCACTCCCTGCACTCGTCCCGAGTAGTGTACATGGACTCGAACCAAGTTCATAACCAGCAGGTGCCAGATCGGCCCAGCCCCGGTTGGGGCAACAGGAAACCGCCTTCCCGGCAGTTCCCCTGTGCGTCAGGGCCGGAAATGAAGCCACAATCGCCCCGTCCGGGCAATCCTTTTATGCCCCGTTTTTTGGGCAAAAAAACCACCCAAATAGGTCTATTTTTGGCTGAAAACACTGGCTAATGACGCTGGCTAATGACGCATGATCCACCCGCCGCCGACAACGAGGTCGTCCTGATAAAAAACACAGGCCTGACCGGGAGTCACCGCACGCTGTGGCTCAAGTAGTTTAACAATCGCCCGGCCGTCCTCTGCCGGCTCTACCGTCGCGGCCGCCCCGGGATGATTGTAACGGATGGCCGCCGACACCTCAATTGGCCCTTCCAGTTTCTCAAACGGGATCCAGTTACACCGATCGATCCGGAACTCGGACCGAAGCAACATCCCCTCCTCACCCACGACCACGCGGTTATTCTCCGGGTCCAGTTCCACGACGTATAGCGGCGTTGGCGATGAGATACCGAGCCCCTTGCGCTGACCAATGGTGTAAAACTCAATCCCATCGTGATGTCCCAGCACCTGCCCCCGGGTGTCAACGATCTCCCCCTGATGTTCCTCCACCAGACCGGCCGTGGTCAGAAATTTTTTGTAGTCCTTGTCCGGAACAAAACAAATCTCCTGACTCTCCTGTTTCTCTGCCGTTTTCAGGCTCACGCAACGTGCCACCTCACGGGTCTCGGCCTTCTGCAGTTCGCCCAGCGGGAACATCATGTGCGACAACTGCTCCTGCCCGAGGGAAAAAAGAAAATACGTCTGATCCTTGCGCGCATCCCTGCCGCGCAACATCACCGTGCGGCCGTTGCGCTCTTCGAGCCGAGCGTAATGACCGGTTGCCACGTATCGGGCGCCCAGTTTTTTGGCGCGGTTAATCAGGTTTCCGAACTTTAGTTTCTCGTTACACATCACGCACGGGTTCGGCGTGCGCCCAGCCTTGTACTCAGCGGCAAAGTAATCGATTACATCCCGCTGAAACTCCTTCGACTCGTCTATGAGGTAGTACGGGATATCCAGCTTGTCCGCGACCGAGCGGGCATCCATCACCGCCTGCGGACCACAACATTTATCCTCCGCACGCGACACACAATCCTGCGGCCAAACCTTTAGCGTAATGCCGACGACATCGTAACCCTGCTCCACCAACAGCGAGGCAGCCGCAGACGAATCAACGCCTCCGCTCAGCCCAACGACAACTCGTGTTGGATCCGGTTCAGACATGGTATGGACTGCGCTTGGCCAAGCGCTTGGTTTACTTCGAAATCATGCCGTTCTCACGGGCGAAATTGAACAGGCCACCGGCATCGATCACCGGACGCACCTCGCCCAGCGGCTTGATAGAATACTCGTCACCTGTCGACTTGTTGACCACCGTGCCCGCATCCAAATCGACACGCACCTCGTCGCCAGTGTTCAACACATCGCATAGCCGTTCCGTGACATCACACGGATACAGCTCCCCGGTCGCCACACAGTTGCGAAAGAAAATGCGGGCGAAACTTTCCGCAAGCACCAGATTGCAACCGGCCGAGCCAAGCGCGATCGGAGCGTGTTCGCGGGAACTACCACAACCAAAATTCCGGCCGGCGACCACGATAGGGTACTTCGAGTTCGATTCACCCTCTTCCACATACCGGGTCGAGTACAGCGACTCGGGCAACCCGATCAGCGCATAGCTGCCGAGCTTCTCGTATTCCTCCGGGATCGTCGGAACAAGGTTCAGGTACTGGGCAGGGATAATCTGATCGGTGTCGATATTATCCTTCACCACAAAAACCGGGCCTTCGTAGACACTACTCATGGGCGGGCATTTGGGGATAGAAAAGGTCAGTTTTCAATTCAAAACGGCACGGACTCATATTGTCCCCCGGCAAAACGGCGATACTCTAAAAAGCCGCTCCGCTTGGCCAAGTCGATTGCCGCATCAAAATGTTCCCCCACCCGCTCCGGTTTGTGGGCGTCCGAACCGAACGTCAATCCCACCCCCAATTCGGCCGCCATCTCCAACAAAGCCGGCTCAGGATACATTTCTCCACACGGTTTTTGGAGTCCACCCGTGTTAATCTCAATAGCGATATCGCTCTGCTTCACCGCCTCAAGAAACGGTCGCCACAAGTGAGACAACTCCCCTTCAGGTCGGTCGCCGAAGACCTTGATCAAGTCACAATGGCCGATTATATCGAAAACACCAAGAGACACAGACTCCACTAAACGACTATAATATTCCTTCCAAACTTGATTCAGGTCTTTACCTTTCCAGGTGTCACGCTTATCAGGATGATCAAAACTCCATTTTTCTCCAATGTAATGCACTGATCCGATCAAATAATCCCAATTGTAGCGCTTGGCCAAGTTTTTGATCCAATCTTCATATCCGGGAAGATAATCGATCTCCAAGCTGCGGCGAATGGTAACTTCCGGGTTTTCCCTCTCCGCTTGGTCGAGTTTTTCCTGATAAAGATCCAGCTCGCTTTCCAGCATCCGCCAGTCATCGAAATCGTCCTCCGGCATCGGAGCGTGCTCAGTAAAGCCGATCTCAGTGAAGCCAAGTTTTGCCGCCTGGGCGGCATACTCGGTCGGCTCCCCCTCCGCATGGCGGCAGAGAGGAGTGTGCATGTGATAATCCGGTGGAAATCCCACGGCCAAAAACTAGGCAAGAATTCGCGCTTGGCCAAGCGCTGAGACGTTAGCCGTTTTTCTCTTTACCCCCGCCAGAGAGTTCCTCGATTGAACGCGGTTTTTTCTTCAGCGCCCAACGTCTCGGCTTTTTGGTCTTGTTTCGCTTTTGAGCCTCCTTGCGCCGTGACGTCTTGAAGTTGCGCACCATGTTCAGGATCGATTCGCGGTGGTATTCGTGGTCGGTCTCATCGGGGATTGCTCTTTTGATAAAGCGCTCCACATCGCGCAGCAGTTCGACGTCATCCTTGCTGCAGAATGTCCACGCGTGCCCCTCGGCCCCAGCCCGGGCTGTTCGTCCGATTCGGTGGACGTAGGTTTCCGCCTCAACCGGCAGGTCGTAATTGAACACGTCGGTGATGTCGTCCACGTCGATACCGCGGGCGGCGATATCCGTCGCCACCAGCACCTTGATCTTCCCCCGTTTGAACTGATCCAGCGCCCGGGTTCGGGCCGCCTGTGATTTGTTGCCGTGAATCGGCTCAGAGGAAATCCCGGCGCGACCCAGTCGATCACAGATGCGATTGGACCGATATTTCATCTTCACGAAGACGATCGCCCTTTTGATTTTCCGCCTACGAATCATGTCGATCAGCAGATCATCCTTTTTGGCTCGATCCACATACAACACTCGCTGGTCGATTTTATCGACAGTCGGCTTCTCAGGATCGATTTTCACTCTAACTGGGTTTACCAGTATTTTTTCGGCCAACTCTTCAACCGCTTTGGGCACGGTCGCGGAGAAAAAACCATTGCGCCGTTCCTCCGGCAGTTGGGCGATTACCTTCTCAATGTCCGGGATGAATCCCATGTCGAGCATGCGGTCAGCCTCGTCCAAAATGAACGTCTCCACCTGACCTAAATCCACGTAGCCCTGCCCCATCAAATCAAGCAAACGGCCGGGCGTGGCGACTACAATATCGACACCCCGATCAAGCGCCAACTCCTGCGGCCGCTGCCCTACGCCACCAAATATCACCGTGTGGGAGACGTGGAGAAAACGACCGTACGTCGCGATACTTTCGCCGATTTGTGCGGCGAGTTCGCGGGTGGGTGCGAGAATCAACGCGCGAGGAAAGCCGCTATCCGGCCGCTTTCGGTAGCTGGACAGTTCCTGCAACAACGGGATCGTGAAGGCCGCCGTCTTGCCGGTACCGGTTTGCGCGCTGCCAAACAAGTCGTCTCCGGCAACCTGCGGTGGGATGGCTTGAGCCTGAACGGGAGTCGGCAGCTCGTAGTGCTCCCGGCGCAGCGCGTGTTGGATTTCAGGGATGACCGTGTCAAACACGCCCTCCATTTTTATCGCCTCCAACGGTTCCCGTTTTTCACGGGAAAGTGATTTGCGCTTGGCCTTGAAGCCACCGCCCCGACCGCTAAACGGTCTTTTGGGGCCGCCGCGACGGGAAGGATTCGGACCGCTTGGCTTGGTTTTTTTGCCACCACGCCTGCGGTTTTTTTTATTCGGAATACTCATGAACGAATCCGGCTTGGCCAAGTTGGATTTGAATATCGGCCGCCGGAAAACAGCGAAGAACGGATCCACAATTCGCTGTGGACCCAACAAAGCGGCAGGCGGAGTACACCGCCACCACGAGCAAGTCAAGCCAAGCGCTTGGCCAAGCGCAGCCCGTCCGCTATAGCACCCAGCCCTTGCGGTATTCGCGGCGCACCAATTTATTGGCTTCCGGCAGGTTGGTGACACGCATCTTTTTGGCATCCCACTCGATCTTCTTGCCGGTGCGCAACGCCACCAAACCAAGCAGCATCGCCTCGGTCATCGGCCCGGCGTAGTCGAAGTTCGACCAGGCCGGCTTGCCACCCTTGCAGGCATCGATCCACTCAAGATAATGATGCCGATTAAAATCGTTTGGTTTCTCAATTGTCTCTGGCACGTCTTTGTGATCCGCCTCGGTGGCTCCCGAAAGAAATGTCCCCTTGCCCCAGTACATCGGAATGTAAAGCGAGTCCTTGCTGCCGATGAGAATGGAGCCGTTGCCGGGCAGCGACTTTTGTCGGGCCAAGGCGGGATCCGGTTTTTTGCCGCCATCATACCAGACGACCTTGACCGGCTTGCGCTTGCCCTGCTGGGGAAAGTGATAGGTGATGATCGACCACTTGGGCGCAGTCTCCGGGTTGTTGTCGGAAGATTCCGCCGAAAGCGTGGTGGGGTTTCGAAGATCGAGCGCCCAGTAGGCGAGGTCGGAGTTGTGACAACCCATGTCACCGACAGCTCCGGTTCCGAAGTCCCAAAAGCCACGCCACTTGAACGGATGATAGGCGGGGTGATACGGCCGTTCCGGCGCCGGGCCGAGCCACAGATCCCAATCCAAATTCTTCGGCACAGGCGGCGAACCGGCAGGCCGACCAATGCCCTGCGGCCAGATGGGTCGATCCGTCCAGATGTGTACCTCCTTCACATCACCCAGCACGCCGGCTTGAATCAATTCGACGTACCGCCGCGAGTCCGGATTGGAGTGGCATTGATTGCCAATCTGCGGGGCGATCAGCACGCGCGCCTCAAAGACCGAGTGCGTCAACGGCTTTTGGCAGTAGACATGTTTACCCAACCGGATGGCCATCGCAGCAGCGGGGGCGTGGGTGTGGTCCGGGGTCGACACGATCACTGCATCGATGTGCTTGGCCTCCTTTTCCAGCATCTTTCGGAAATCAGCGTACTTCGGCGCCTTGGCATGGCGGTTGAACATGTGAGCCGCCTTGCCAGGATCGACGTCACAAAGCGCGACGATGTTTTGGCTTTCGCAGCCGTCGATATCGACCTGCCCCTTGCCGCCGGAACCAATCGCAGCGACGTTGAGCCGTTCGTTGGCGCCGAACACCCGCCGCGGCACGACCATTGGAACCGCCACTCCGGCACCAG
>JAPPPH010000235.1 GCA_028817635.1 Verrucomicrobiales bacterium
CTCTAGATCCGTAGGCCAACTCCTGCGGGACGGCGATCTCCCACTTGGCACCGGGTTTCATCATCGTTAGCGCTTCGGTCCAGCCGGGGATCACCCTGCCAACGGCGAAGGTGCTGGGTTTATTTCGCGAATAGGAACTGTCGAATTCCTTGCCGTCTAATGTCCAGCCTCGGTAATGCACCACTGCACGGTCATTTCTGCTGGGTGAGTTGCCTTTGCCCGGCTTGATGACCCGATACTGGAGTCCGCTTGGAGTGGTTTTGACGCCGGGTTTCTTCCGGTTGGCTGCAAGGAATTCATCGCCTTCCTTTTTCGTCTTGATGCCGGCGGCATCACGCTTGGCCTTGGCCTTGGCTTGGTAATCCTCCCAGGCTTGTTTTAAGACCTCGTTTGCATCTTCTTTGGTGAGCAAGGTGGTGTCATTTGCGTAGGCGGCCTTGACGCCAGCGAGAAACAGGTCGAAATCGATTTCCATTTCTTTCGAACCAAAATCGCTGCCGATCTGCATGCCCACGGCATAACTGAATCGCTCGGTAAGGGTAGTGGGCGTCTTGACGTCGGCGGCGAAACAAGTCGTGCCGATGACCATGCTGAATAGTAGTAGTTTTTTCATGAAAGTGTTTGGTTGCGCTTAGTTGCCCCCGAGGCTTCCGCGGAGGTCAAAGCGTGCTCCCTCCTTGGTGCTTCGAACGTAAACCTGCCCGTTGCTGTAAGCAGCGTGTGTCCAGCATTTGCCGTCGATTGCCTTAAAACGGCCGATCTCACTGTAGGCCGTCGGAGTTGCCTTGGAGATGACGACTTCGCCGGCGTCGCTGGTGGCGATGAGCTTGCCGTCAACGAGGATGACGCCGCCCGGGCCAAAGCCGGGCTTGGACCACTTGATTTCCCCTGTGGCCAACTCAACGCACTTCAGAGGGCCGTCGCCGTACTCCTTGAACTGGAACATGCCGTACAAATGTCCATCGATGCAGACAGGGGTGCTCCAGTGATTCATCAACTTGTTGGGCTTTCGCCAAATCTGCTTGGTGACGTATTCGGATCCATCCTTTGAGACCCGAAATGCGGCAGCGCCGACGCCATACCCGGCCGAGCAATATACGATGTCACCTTCGACGATCGGGGACGCCGCACTCGAGACTTTGAATGGATGAGCGGCTCTCCAAAGTACATCGCCGCTTTTTGTGTTGCAGGAGACTAATCCTTTTTGAGTGAAAAAGATTACCTGCCTTTCACCGTGCATCTCTGTGACAATCGGAGAGGCATGGGTCATCTGGTCGCTTTCAGTACTCCAAACCGTATCGCCGGTGTGTTTGTTAATAGCGAGGAGTGATTGGTCTTCTCCTCCTCCGCAAACGAATACGAGATCTCCATCGATGATCGGCGCCGCGGCATTCTGCCAGCGGATGGATTTCGCCTTGTGTTTTTTGACGAGATTAATCGTCCAAAGATTGCGCCCGTTTTTTGCGTCAAGACAATGCAGTGTCATTCTGCCGTCGAGGATATAAACGCGATCACCATCACTCGAAGGAGTGGTGCGGGGGCCGTCTCCGCCCTTATTGTTGCGGGCGCCGCTGTTTCCACCGCCATCGTACTTTGCAATATTCAACACTTGGCTCCACTGTTTTTTGCCGGTGTCAGCATCGAGCGCGAGGCAGACTTCCCGATCAACTCCGTCTACTTCCTCCATGACGATTGTAAACGCACGCCCCTTGGCAACAGCAAACGAAGCGAACCCAAGACGGGTGGGGGCCTTCCAAACCGCCTTTATCCCGTCACTTGGCCAGTCGGCGATGTTTAGTTTCTCCGAAGCTGACCCATCGAAATTGGGGCCGCGGTATTGAGTCCAGTCACCCGCACTGAGGGTGGTGGCAGTGATTGACAGGGTGATTGCGATGATTCCGGTTTGGAGTGTCTTGTTTTGCATGAAATTGTATTGTTCAGAATCCCTTGATGCGGCCGGAAATTTAGGAACAGTGTTGAGTTGCAGCAAGACTTTTAGTCGAGACCGAGGCGCTTCACCAACTCGATCGCAGCTACCTCGTAGGCGGCGGAACCTGCACTGTACGGGTCGTAATGGAGGATCGGTTTGCCGTGGCTCGGGGCTTCAGCCACCCGTGTGGCTCGAGGGATGACTGTCCGAAATACTTTATCGCCAAAATGCTCCCGCACTTCGCCCACGACCAACCGCGATAAGTTCGTGCGACTGTCGAACATGGTCATCAGGACGCCAATCAGTTCAAGATTCTTATTCACTCCCGAGGATCTAAGTTGATCCATGAGATCCGTGATCGAACTAATGCCCTCAAGCGGATAGTACTCACATTGGAGTGGGATCAGGAGCCCGTCGGCAGCAATGAGAACGCTCAGCGTGAGTTTGCCGAGTGATGGCGGGCAATCGATTAGCACAACGTCGTACTCGCTGCCTTTGGCCACCGGGGTGAGCGCGTCCTTCAGCCAGGTGAGGTGTCGATCCGCTTTTTTTCGGGTCTTGGTTCCAGTGGATTCAAATGAGAGTCGGGCCAACTCCACCTCTGCGGCGCATAGGTCGAATTCACTTGGGATGAGCGAGACTCCTTCACATTCGGTCTTGGTGATTTGCTCCTCGAGTTTTCGCTCGCCGAGGAGGACCGGATAAAGACTGGCGTTTGCTGTTTTTTCGTGGCCCAGGCCGCTGGTGCAGTTGGCCTGGGCGTCCATGTCGATGAGCAAAACCCGTTTGCCGAGAGCCCCGAGACATGCGGAAAGATTAACCGCCGTCGTTGTTTTACCGACCCCTCCTTTTTGGTTGGCTATGGCGATGATCCTCGGCACTGCGCGATTTAAAATAAGGGCTGCAACGATTTCAAGTTATTCGCTCGCTTGGCCAAGTTTTGTGCGGCGGCGAATCCACTCGGGGACACTGTACTTCGACTTGGCCAATTGCTGAACCTTACCGGCATCGATGGGGCGGGCGGGGCCTTGAGTCTGCCACGCTTGGCCAAGCGTTTCTTTTAGTGCATCCGGGGTGAGTGGGATATTCCGGCAAAAAGAATCGTGAGGGCGGTCGTCTCGATAATCCGGGGCGACTGAGGGCATCATGAGCGCTTGGCCAAGCAGGGTTATGTCAAAATCCAACAAAAAAGTCCCGTGGAAGAGCAGGGCGTTTCGCTTCCGCCGTTGGGCATTTCCTGAGAATTTTACACCGTCCACAGCCAAGTCCGTGTGGCCCTCGATCTCGACCGCTTGGCCAAGCGCTTGGCCAACTGCGCTTCGATTTGTCTTCATGACGCGGCAATTCGTGGCGCTGATATTCTTCGTCAAGTCCTGCTCGCTCACTCTCAAGATTAACGAGTAATTCAGGCAACCCGGACCCTGCAAAACGGTGCCTCCGCCGCTGGAACGCCGCAAAATGGGGATGCCGAGTTTTTCGCATGCTGCGACCCGGCACTCCGTTTCAATGCTATTGCCGTACCCAACCACGACAAAGTGGTGGGGGGACTCCCAGAATCGCAGTGTCGGCTCTCGGGTATCCTCATTGACCTCATCGAGCAGCACCTCATCGCACGCAAGATTGAGTGCCGGTTCAGAAAAACTGAGGTCGAGGGTTTTCATTGGTCAATAAACAGTAGCCGGTTAAATTGCTGCTGCCGTGCTCGGCCATTGAACTCCATTCTCACATGTCTCAAAAGAACTTTACCCCAAGTCTCCCCCACGAAGAGCTACTTCAACTCAAGCGTTGGAACACCCCGACGGTTTACAA
>JAPPPH010000058.1 GCA_028817635.1 Verrucomicrobiales bacterium
ACTCCATTATTGATCGCATTGCGCGAAATGCGTTCAGCGAAAATAATTTCGCTCCTCATTGAATTGGGAGCCGACGTCAACGTGTCAGAAAAAATCACCGGAACCACCCCATTGCACTTGGCCAATGGAAACCACTACCACGACTCAACAACCGAAGTCGTCGAAGTGCTCATTGCAAAAGGAGCCAACGTCAACGCACTTAACAAAGAAGGCGAGACACCTCTCGACATTCGGATCGAACATCAAGGCATGTCCGATTACATGCCTTCGGAATACATCACTACGGACACTTCCGAAGAAACTGAAGAAGACCCATTAGTCACCCTCCTCCGCAAACACGGGGCCAAGACCGGTGATGAACTGATTGAAGAAGACCAGTAACACCCCCCGCTTGGCCAAGGTCTGAGGACTCACGCGAAGCCGCGAAGACAACCAAAGAAACCAATGTAGGAGCGGGGACATTCCTGTCCCCGCATCGCTTGGCCAAGCGTGCTTTGGAGGGGCGAGCCTGCGAGTCCGAACAGCTCCGAAGGAGCGGCATAATTTAGCCTAAGGCGTCAGCCTTGGGTCACCGCCAAAAAATCAAACCAAGCCCCAACGGGGCGGCACAAAAGGATTCGTTCTGTGATGAGTGTCGCCCCGTTGGGGCTTATGTCTTTTTCGCAAGGAACCCGGGGCTAACGCCCCGGGCTATCCCATCCCGCCCCTTCGGGGCTTTAATGAGCGGGAGACAGGTTTGTCCCCCTTCCCTTGGCCAAGCGCGCTTTTGTAGTGCTCCGGCAGAGCGGAGCGTCGACGGAGCTTTCCCGGATTATTCGTTCGCGGTGCGCGGTTTTCGGTTGGTTGGTTTGGATTAACCGGGAACTGAGAACCGCGCCACCCTGAACCGTAAAAGTGGTGTCGCGCTACGCTTGCCACCGCAGTCCAAATTACTTCACAGCTTCGCGGCTTCGCGTGATTTTTTGAACTGTATCCCCCACGGGAAAACCGTTGCATTCGGGTTCGTTTGTGCCGAGCCTCGCGGCAGCCATGAAATCACTTCGTTTTCTTTCAATCGCGTTCGCCGCCACGTTTGCCCTGCTGCAATCAACCGGGGCGGCCGAGGGCGGGAAGCACCTGTTCATCCTCTCGGGCCAGTCCAACATGCAGGGGCACCGACCGGACGAGGCCTTCACACCGGCGGTGAAGGCGGCACTCGGCAATGACAACGTGATCGTGGTGCAGGATGCCATGGGCGGGCAGCCGATCCAGCGTTGGTGGAAGGCTTGGAAAGCTCCCGAGGGCGAAAAACCGGAGAGCACCGGCGACCTGTACGACCGACTGATGGCCAAGGTCCAGCCGGAGATCAAGGGACAAAAACTTGCCACGGTGACGTTCATCTGGATGCAGGGCGAGCGCGACGCGAAAATGCGCTGGGGGAAGGTTTACGGCGCGAGCCTGAAAGGACTGCACAAGCAGTTGTCCAAAGACCTCGGCCGGGAGGATGTCAATTTCGTGATCGGTCGCCTCAGCGACTTCGACATGAAAAACAGCCGGTACCCGCACTGGACAATGGTGCGCGAGGAGCAGGTGCAAGTGGCGAAATCCAGCAAACGGTTTAGCTGGGTGAACACCGACGACCTGAACGACGGTCTCAATCGGCGAGGTAAAAAGATCGCAAACGACCTTCACTATTCGGCCGAAGGCTACAAGACGCTGGGCAAACGATTCGCTGCCAGCGCCCTCAAGCTGATCAAAAATAAGCCGAGTAAAAAGTAACGGCAGACGACACCCAATTGCTCCACCAACGGACAGGCAATCGTAATCGAACGGACAGGGCGTTCACCCTGATCGAGCTTTTGGTGGTGATCGCCATCATTGCGATCCTTGCCGGTCTGCTCCTACCCGCATTGGCCAAGGCAAAAAGTAAGGGGCAACACACGGTTTGCCTGTCCAACATCAAGCAGCTCGACCTCGCTTGGATTCTTTATGCCAACGACTACGACGACAACCTGGTCTGGAACGACCTGACCGCCAGCGGCAGCGGCTGGGTGCGGGGCGTCATCGATTACAACCCGGGCAACCCGCACAACACGAACCTCGAGGGATTGATGAATCCGAAGTATGCCAAGCTGGCACCCTACACCTCGACGCCCGGCATCTATCTTTGTCCCGGCGACAAAAGCGTCGTCAAGATCAAGGGAAAACCGGTTCGCCGCGTTCGAAGCGTTGTCCTCAGCCAGGCGATGAACTCGCGAAACGACTGGCTCAGTTTCATCACCAAGAAAAAATATCATGTCTTCCGAAAGCTGTCCGACATCAACGTCATGGGTCATGCCAACGCGTACAATTTCATCAACGAACATCCGGACAGCATCAACTTCGGGGACTTGGCTGTGGCGATGAACGACGGCGTGGCCGAGTCGCGCGTTTACATCATCGATTACCCCGCCAGCAACCACAACGGCGCCGGCACCCTCTCGTTTGCCGATGGCCATGCGGAACCGCGCAAGTGGCTGAATGAACGCACCACGCCTCCCGTCAAGAACAGGTCCATGCCCCTCGTCGTGCCGTCGCCGGGCAACAAGGACATGATTTATCTTTCAAGCAAGGCCTCCGTGGCCGTGAGGTGACGGACGGCCGAGACTCGCGCGCTTGGCCAAGCGGGATTGGTCTTGCTGGGGTACGGGGATTCGGCGAGGGTTTCGCCCCGCTTATCAGTTTCATGCTTCATCGAATCACTATTTCCCTGCTGCTGGCCGGGATGATCTCCGTGCATGCCGAGTCGCATCCGCTCCGGATCAACGAGTTGCTCGCCTCCAACCGGGGCGGCGCGCTGGATGACTCCGGCGCCAGCAGCGACTGGCTGGAGCTTCACAACACCGGCGACGAGGTGTTGCGCTTGGCCAAGTTTCAACTCTCGAGCGGCGGCGACAAGCCAAGCGCTTGGGCGCTGCCCAACATCGCCATCGAGCCGGGCGGCTATCAACTCATCTGGATGTCCGGGCAGGATCGCGTGGCACTCTCCCCCGAGGCGCTCCGCACATCCACGGCGACGCTGCCGTTCGAGTCGACGCTCGTCCCGGCCGATGCCAAGTGGAAATACCTTGTGCCGTCCCGCCGGAGTGAATTGGCCGATGACTGGACGGCGATGGAGTTTGACGACAGCAAGTTTGCGCTTGGCCAAGCGGGCTTCGGCTACGGCGATGATGACGACGCCACCGAGCTGCCGGTCGGCACCGCGCTGGTTTTGACGCGGCACACGTTTCAACTGCCGGAACGGCCGCTGTCGCAATCGCTGGTGCTGGAGGTGGATTTTGACGACGGCTTTGTCGCCTACCTGAACGGCACACGCGTCGCGGCGGTGAACGCCCCCGGCGAAAAACTGGACGCGAACAGCATGGCCACGGAGGGACGCGAGGCCGGCACGGCGGATCGGTTCGACCTCTCGGCCCATGTGGACCTGTTGCGAAAGGGCAAAAACGTGCTGGCCATCGCGGGCCTGAACGCCGGCCGGGGCAGCTCCGACATGAGCCTGATCGCCGGGCTGGGATTTTTGCCGACGACACTGCACGCGAGTTTTCGGCTGGCTAGAGAGGGCGGCGAAATAAAACTGAGCGCCCCCGACGGACGGGTCGTGGACAGCATCCGATACGGCGAACAGGTCACCGACCAGTCTTATGGCCGCGCTCAAACCAAGGCGGGAGAGCTTGGCTTTTACCTGACGCCCACCCCGGGCACAGCCAAC
>JAPPPH010000108.1 GCA_028817635.1 Verrucomicrobiales bacterium
CAATTCCATCAACCTCGTCGGTATTTCAACTCACCTCGAATTCGCCATCATCGGTCTCGTTATTCTCGGAGGCGTGACCGCAGATGAACTCATCAAGCGGGTCGTGGCCAAGCGCCGGACGGCGCAGGTGAACGCCGCGAAAGGTTAATCTGCCTTGGGCGGGTTTTCGTGGGCGCGGCGGAACATCTTTTTGTGGATGGACAACAGCCGCAACAACTCGACGATCGGCGTCTTGTGATCGTCCACTCGCAGGTCGATGAACCGGTCGTTGCCTCCGGCGTAGCCGCCGTTTTTCCGAACAACCAGCAGCGCGGCGGATTGTCGGCCGCGTGAGTCGCCACCCGCCTTTTGGCCTTCCATCAGGGCCAACGCCAGCCAGTCGCACAGGCCGGTGCCGGCTTTTTTTTGTGCCTGCTCGTAGCTGCTGACCATGCTGCGAACAACCTCTTCTCCGGTCAGGATATTGCCCTGCGCGCAAAAATTCGGTTTCTCGATGTGCCCGGCCCAATGCTTGCAGCCGGAACCCGTGAACGAGGCACTTCGGCCTCTGGCATCGACGATGCCCAGTTGCCGGAGCCGCCGGTTGGCGTCGGCCTTGGTCAGGGCGTCGACGGTTTCCCGGGCCGATTGGCCCTTGGCCAGGCGCTCGAGGCCGTCCGGCCCGTAGTCGACGTTGGCGTAAGACTGGGTGGCCACGGCGCCGACACCGGCCTTGGCCCACGGCACCACACTGCCCACTGCGAAAAATTTGCTCTGCACCGCCACGCCAAGGTCGCCGGTTTTTGGGTCGTAACCCACGATGGAGAAGGTGGCCACTGGCGGTGCGGTGGGGTTCGGCTTCGCTTGGCCAAGCGGCTTGGCTAAAGCCGCGGGTGCGAGAGACAGCCCGGCCAGCCCTTGGCCGGTGCGCTTGAGAAAGGTTCGTTGATCGATCGCGTTCACGCGTCAAGGCTACCCGCATTCCCGCGCTTGGCCAAGCGGGGGGTAGGGACGGCTGTCCCCAGCCGTCCTCGGGATGGCGTTCGGCTTCGGCAATTCAAAACGAGACACAGATTTCACGGATTTTCACAGATCAACTTAATCCTGAAATCAGCGTTAATCTGCGTCCTGTTTTATTAGTTTCGGAATTGCTCGTGGGAGGACGTGCAATTGGTGCTGTTTTTTTGAACGCAGAGCACGCAGAGGCACGGAGTACCGCAGAGGATTTTTAAGAATTTAAATTTCGAATTTGTTTAGGATTTCGAATTTACAAACTGGCGGCCAACGGTTCGCCATGCGCGGGTTGGTCTGTTTCGGTGATTCGCAGCGGTTGGCTTGTGTTCCCGGCGGTTGGCTTTTATCGTCCCCGCGCCGATGCCCATCGAGACGTTGAAACAAAAACTGGCGGAAGGCCAAGAGGTTCGCGTGATGGCGGTCAGCGCGTTTCCCAGCCCGAAGCTCATTGAAGTCGCCGGCAAGTTCGGCGAGCTCGACGGGGTTTGGATCGATCAGGAACATTCCGGGCTGCCGAATCAGGAACTAGAGTTGTTGCTGATGGCCTGCCGTGCCGCTGGGCTGGATGCCTTTGCGCGGGTGGCCCCGACTGATTACGCCACGGTGATGCGCCCGATGGAGGGCGGGGCCAGCGGCGTGATGATGGCGCAGGTTCGCAGCGTGCCCGAGGTGGAGCAGTTGGTGCGCTGGATGAAGTATCATCCGGAAGGCGAGCGCGGGTTGTTCCTCGGGAGTTACGAAGCAGAGTTCGGTGCCAAGCCGGCGCCGCAGCACGTGGCCGACAGCAACCGCGACCGCTGGACGGTGATCCAGATCGAAACCGCCGAGGCGGTGGAGTGCGTTGAGGGGATCGCCGCTGTGGAAGGGGTGGACTGCCTTTTCGTCGGGCCCAGCGATTTGTCGAACAACCTCGGCAAACCGGGCAACCCGATGGATCCGCATGTGCTTGCTGCGATTGAACGCATTGCCGCTGCGGCCAAGGCCAACGGTAAGCCGTGGGGCGTGTTGTCCAAGACAGAGGAATTCGCGCTCAAGTGTCGCGAGCTCGGCTGCCAGTTGTTCAGCATCGCCGGCGATCTCGATTACATCAGCCGCGGCATCGCAGCGACCAAGTCCCAGTTCCCTGCGTTTTTCAAATAGCCAATTGACGGGGCAAATGAACCAAGCGTTTTTTAACATGAGTGTTGAAGCAAAACTAATGGAACTCGGTATCCAGCTACCGCCACCACCACCGGCCGTGGCAGCCTACGAGCCTTGGATGCGTACCGGGAATCTTATCCTGACTTCCGGGCAATTGCCTTGGAAAAACGGGGAACTCGCGTTCTCCGGCAAGTGCGGCGCTGAGATCACGGAGGATCAGGGTTATCAGGCTGCACGCCAGTGCGCGATCAATGCGATCTCACAACTCAAGGCTGCCGCCGGCGATCTCGATCGCGTCCGACAGATCGTGAAGGTGGACGGCTATGTACACACCGCGCCCGGTTTCCGTGGCCACCCGCAGGTGCTCAACGGCGCCTCGGAGCTGTTTCGCTCCGTCTTCGGCGAGCGGGGCCGGCACGCGCGGCTGGCGGTGGGCATCGACGAGATGCCGCTCAACGCTGCGGTACAAATCTGCGTGACTGCTGAGATTGAGGACTACCCGATTTCCTGATCGATGAGCATCGCTCACTTCACACTGGCCACGCGGGACGTCATCGCGACACGCGATTTTTTCGCCGAGACACTCGGTTGGGAACCGCTCGCCCGTCCGGACAACGTCGAGGTGGACGCCGCTTGGCTGAGTATCGCCCCCGGGCAGGAGTTGCATCTGCTGCGCGTGCCGGACTTTGAGCCGTCCGATTTCGAGCGGGAGTTCGGCCGCCACTTCGCTGTCGAATATCCGGTCGATGGCTTCCCGGCGCTTAAGGAACGCCTGACTGAACGGGGAGCAGAATTGATCGACCCGATTCGCGAGACGCCGTTTGAGCGGTTCTTTTTCCGCGACATCAATGGATACATTTTTGAAGTGGTCGATGCCGGTCGGACACCTGAAGTTTAACGTCCCCCTCCGATGCCTCTCTTTGAATACACCTGCGGAAAATGCCGCAAGACGAGCGAGCACCTGATGCGCTCGAGCAGTACGGCCAGTGTGCCCGACTGTCCTCATTGTGGTTCGCGGCGGATGAAAAAGGAGTTATCCGTTTTTGCCGCGACCGGAGGCGGGCCGGATCCGGCGCCGCCAAGTTGTTCCGGTAACCCCGGCAATTGCGGTCGCTGCGACTGAACTGCGCTTGGCCAAGTGGCGAAGTAGGGCTGGCTCACCGGGCGGTTTTTTGTCAGGCGGTTGTGTGGCGCGGCAGCGTTTTGGAGTGCGGTGCTCCGCACCGCTTTCTTTGGCTCCCACTCCTTTTAGAGTGTTTCAAAGCGGCACGGAGTGCCGCACTCCACGACGCTGTCGCGTTTTGTCGGATACCTCTGTGTTTTTCACCTAATTCAACCAGCGGACTCGCTGGCTCGTCCCTCCATTTTGCGCTTGGCCAAGCGTTGGCTAGAGGGTGATTGTCTCGGTGGGTTCGCCCTGTGTGGAGACGGTGATTCCGATGTTGTCGATACCCGCTTGGCCAAGTTTTTCCGCGACACTGTTTCGGGCGATCTCAGGGGTGTTGCAGTCGCTGCTTAGGTGACCGCGGACGACGTTTCGCAGTGTGCCGTGGGCCAAGTTTTCGATTG
>JAPPPH010000268.1:0-1370 GCA_028817635.1 Verrucomicrobiales bacterium
GCCAAGCGGAGCCAGCACCGAGCGCGGGCCACGGCACCGGCGTTGGCCACGGGCACATGGCCCCGCCCAAGGCCAAGGGCAGCGCCGGCAAATGGATCGGCATTGCCGCCGCCGTGGTCGTTCTGGCCATGGCCGGCTTTTTCCTAAGTCAGGGCGGCGATGAAGCACCAGCCACCCCGGCTTCCGCACCGGAGGCGACTGCCCCCCCTGCACCGGCGAGTGACGGCTCGATTCGCATCGCGGTGCTGCCGTTCGAGAATCTCTCCACGGACGATAATCAAACCAAGTGGGCCGACCTGATCTCGCAGGAAATCATCGGCAGCCTAGCCCCAATGAACGGGGTCACGCCGATCGTCTGGTCATCGGTGAACAAATATCGCGGCGAACAAAAGGACATCGACCAAATCACCCGTGACTTAAAAGTGCAGCGCATCCTCGACGGCCGCGTGGTGGCGCAGGGCGGTCAGATCGAGGTATCGTTCAACCTCACCGACACCAGCACCAAGTCGTTCATCTGGAACCACAAGGAAAACGGGATGCAGAGTGATTTTTTCAAGCTGCGCGATGCCATCGTGGCCAAGGTCACCTCCACGCTAAGGCCAAATGAGGCACCCAAGCCCACGACTGAAGCGGTTCCCACCGAGAACATCGAGGCCTACAAGCTCTACCGAAAAGCCCGTGACCTCTGGAGCACCCGGGGCGAGGCCGAGATGAAGCAAAGCATCGAGCTATACAAGCAAGCCATCGAGATGGATCCCAACTTCGTCGAGGCCTACTGCGGCCTGGGCGATGCCTACGCCATGATGCTGCCGTACAACTATGTCCCCATGGACAAAATTCAGGAGACCGCCCAACTGGCAGAGGACGCATTCTTCAAAGCCATCAAAATAAACCCAAAATATTCCGGAGCCTATCCCGCAATGGGATGGATGGAATCATGGATCAAAAACAGGCACGACAAGGCACTGGAACATTTTGACGAAGCGCTCAAATACAATCCTAATAATGTGACCGCTCTGATGTGGAAAGCAATTACATGCCAAGTAACAAAGAAATCAGATCAGGCGATTGCACTTGGACTAAAAGCAGTCGAACTTGACCCAAATAATCACGTGGCATATATGATACTCAGCGATTGTTACAGTTCCGATTTCCAGTACGACAAGGCGGAGGAGTCAGCAAGAAAGTCAGTAACGTTGAAACCAGACTATGGCATGGGACATGATAGTCTTTTCAACGCACTTGCAATGCAAGAAAAGAAACGCGATCAGATGCAAGAGCACATCAGAAGCCTCGAAGCCCTAGCCACCCGAGACTGGAACATGGAATTTTCGATTTTTCTATACCATTACTATTTTGTATCTAAGGAG
>JAPPPH010000268.1:1380-3686 GCA_028817635.1 Verrucomicrobiales bacterium
GGAAAGCGGCGGATTACATAAAGAAAAAGGCAGAACTCACCAATTACGATTTAAAATCATATCCACTTTATTATTTCTGCACAGGTGAGAATGAATTAGGATACAAGTATCTTGAAGAAGCGGTTAAGAATGGAAGTCATTACCTCATGGGTGAACATCGACACCGCATCCATTGGAATGTCATCAAGGATGAGGAGCGTTATAAGGCGCTTTATGGGGATAAATATTGATTTGCTCACGCGGAGACGCAGGGGGCTCGGAGAAGGACCAATTCAAATTTCAATATTCCTTGTTCGATATTCGTTATTCGGCCGGTGTTAAGAATGGGGAAGGAAGTGTTTTTTCTCCGCGTCTCCGCGCCTCCGCGTGAGCAAACCCGCTTGGCCAAGCGCTTGGCCTGAGTTGTCCGGTTATTGAGCCGGCTTGGCCGGTTTTGGTTTCAGGTCATCCAAGCTGAATGGTGTAAAGCGTTGAAGCAGTGCCTCCACATCCCGCCCGTGATGATCCTTCAAATCCAGCTTGGCCCCATGAGCCAATAGAAGCCTGAAGATTTCCTTCCGGTTTTCAATTGCCTCGGTTCCGTCTATGCCCTTGGTCCAGCCGTCCAGATATTTGCCTCCCAGCTTGATCGCCGCCACGTGCATGGGTGAGTGACCGTATTTGCTGTCCTGCACGTTGGGGTCCGCCCCGGCTTTCAGGAGTTTCTCCATATCCGCAATCGTTCCGCTGCGACTGGCCATGTACAGCGGTGTGCGCCCAAATTTGTCGCGGTGGTTGACGTCGATGCCCTTCTCAATCAACAACCCCACTGCGTCGTATTTTCGCAGGTTAACCGGCGCACGCTGGACAGCAGTGAAGAGCGCATTCTGCCCATAATCATCGGTGATATTGATATTGTCCGCATCGCGAATAAACGACTCATCCCGAAGGATGAACGACTCCACCAATAGGGCGTTGTTTTTCTTCAGGATCGCAGTGTGCATCACCTGCCCCACGGCGAAGGCAACGAACCCGAACGCAATCGTTTTCACAGCCAGCGGCTTCCATTTTTCCATGAGATATTTCAGGAAAGGATCCTCCTTGATCGGTTTGCGCCATCCACAGAAATAATCCCCAAGAATCGTGTTCCGGACGAACAGCATGTACATGAGCATGATCAGGACGGTTGAAGCCACGATCGCGATGTACACCTTGAAAAGTGAATTCAACTCAACCGACTGCAGTATCACGGAAAAATAAAACGTGATCGGAAGATGCACCCAGTAGACCCAGTACGATGCATCGGCAAAATAGCGAACATAATCATTTTTGCGGCTGAAGAACTTTTGTCCCAATGCCAACAGTGCAAAACAAAACGCCCAGCACAACAGGCAACGAACGTAGTTGGTCAAATATCGATCCGTGCCGCCATAAAATACACCCTCCCAAAACACCTGAAAACTTTGCGGCTTCCAGCTATTAATATCGACCACGGGGGACCGATGAATATCAATGGTATCAGTCGCCGCATGAACCCAGAATACGAACACGAGTATCAGCATCAGATACCATTTCAAGTTCCGGGACACCTTGCCGAAAAAATCCCTGCAGTGATACATCCCGACACCGAAAAAATAGAAAACCATGTAGTAGGTTAAATCGCTCAAAGCGGCGTCAATATGGGCTTCCGAAGGAAGAAAAATGCTGCTCCGCAACGTGAGATGAAACACCAACGTGATACATGCCAAAATCAACACTCCAATTTTCTTTTGAATACAATAGTCGACAAACCGAACAAATCCGTTGGTTAATTTTGCCTTTTGAAGCCAGCCTAACAACACCGCCCGCCCGAACACGTGGATGACATAATAGATCATTAAAAACCACATGAACCAAAAATGAACGAACGTAATTGCGGGATTATAATTTGTACCCTGGAAAAATTCCCACATGAAAAAATGCATCGACCGTTCAATGTACGATTTGTCCGCCAACTCGGCGTTGTGAACCGCGAACGCCCCCAGCGTAAGCGGGTAGATTATTAATAGCCCAAACAGGAATGGAATGAGAATTCGCTTCAACCGGTTTTTCGAAAAATACGCTCCGCCACGTTTCAGGTATACCATCTCCGCGAAAAAGCCTGCGATGAGGTAGAAAAACTGCATCCGAAAAAGATGAATACCCCACGTAACCTGATAACTAACCGGATCCTGATAATACTCGCCATAAAACGACCACAAAATTCGATCCGGTGAACCGAAGAGGATCGTCACGTGCAGGATGACGCCGAGGTACATGGCCACCGCCCGAAGAAAATCGAGGCTGTG
>JAPPPH010000301.1 GCA_028817635.1 Verrucomicrobiales bacterium
ATTTAAATAGAGACTACCCTTCCGCGAACATTCGGGCGTTGGCGGATGTCGCTGCGTACACCGTCGAGAACAACACGCAGAAACAGCCCACACTAAAGATGGTTTTACCGAACTCACCAAACGCGCCCTCGTACATCGCGGAGAGGTTTGTGATGACTTCGTCGTTGGTGATCTCCTTGCCGGCACCATGGAGCGTTGCCGCACCGAGCAGATAAAAAGCGACGGTTGCACCGGTGTAGATTGCGCACGACACCCATGCGTCCCAGCGCATCACGTTGAGCCAGCCCAGTGCGCGGTCGAGCCAGCCGATTGTATTGTCGTTTTTGCCGGTGTTTCTGGCGTAGCCCTTTTCGATGCACCAGTACGGGTAGTAAATCAGTTCCGATGTGCCAACGCCGATGATGGCGAATGCGCCGAAAGCAATAGCAAAATCCTCCGGCAACGCGAACGTCAGGCCGCTGCCAATGTCGCCCGCCGAGATTGCGAAGTTTTCGGTGAATTGAAGCGAGACCAGCGCAAGGATGGTAAAAAATGTGAACAGCACCACCATGGCGATGCAGACCCGCTCGACCAAACGATACCGGCCGGAGAGCAGCATCCCCATGCAGGCCAGCGCGATGATGGCGATGAGGCCGGTGTGCCAGCCGGATGCCTTGTCCACCACCAGACTGGCGATGCCTCCCATCATCCCGGCCACCTGCATTGTTGAGCCGATGTACATCACCACCCAAAACCAGACCATCCACGACACGCGCAACTTTGGCCCCGGCACACTGTTCATCGCCTCGAGCGTGGTCTTGCCGGTGACGAGCGTGTAGCGGCCCAGCTCGACCTGAACGAACACCTTCACCAGACAGCCGAGGATGATGAACCACAGCATGGTAAAACCAACCTTGGCTGCCAGCGCCGGGGTGGCGATCAATTCGCCGGAGCCGACGATGGTGGCTGTGATGATCAGCCCCGGGCCGAGATGCTTGAGGATGCCTTTAAAGTCGGTGGGTGCGGGTTTGGGTTCCATGGGGAAATTGAAATTAAAGGGTTAGTCGAGTTTGACCGGTTTCAGGATGATTTTGCGAAAGGCCACCGGGCCGTGGTCGCCCTGCAGCATGATCGGGCCGTTCGGTTTTTCGTCCTTGAAGCGTGAGCCGCGCGTGGGGGCAGGCACCTCGACGTTGTGATGAATCACTTGGCCGTTGAGGCTGACTTTTACGAACTTGGCGTTTTCCACCTTTTTGCCGTCGGCATCGAAGCGTGGCGCACGAAAGGTCACGATTAACTTTTGCCACTCGCCCGGCGCCTTGCTGGCGTTGATCGCCGGCACGTTGCCGCCCACGCCCTTGCCGTTCACCACATGTTCGTAGATGGCGCCGTTGTCTTTGAACGTCAGCGTCTTTTTGCCGTGGCTGTCGAGGATCTGAATCTCGTAGCGGCCCTGAAAATACACGCCGGAATTTGATTCCTTCGGCACCATGTACTCAATCACCGCTCGCACGTCGCCGTGCTGAAAGTTGCTGAACAGGTTGCCGGTCTTACCCTTGTCGCCATTCACGAGTGTGCCCTGTCCGGGTACGAGTGTAAATGCCTTCGGGTTGCCTGCGCTTGGCCGGGCGGACTGCACCAGTTTCCAGTCGCCCAGTGGCACCTTCCAACCGGTTAGCGAGCGGCCGTCATTGATCGTGATGTTCGTTTTCGGCGGAGGTGGAGGCGGTGCCAACTGCGCTTGCGCTTGGCCAAGTGCAACAGTCGCAGCCAAAAACATCCCTCCTCGCTTGGCCAAGCGGGAGACTTTGGGGATGAAGGTGGCGGGCTTCATTTGGTCGGGCGCACCTTAGCGGGAAGCGTGTCCCGTCGCAAAGATATTCCCGGCCAAGCAAAGCGGGCAGGTTTTTTTAACAAAAATAGGCTTGCAATGGCGGGGTCAAAAAATAGCCTTCGCTCCATCCCCGTCCGTGACGGGCAGATACACACAGACCATATGATCAACGAGAGCATGGGGGGCACGCTTTGAGTCGCCCCAAAGGCGGCAGGCGCCCACAACGGGCACCCAAGGAACGTGTCAACGGGAGAATCCGGGCCAGAGAGGTTCGGTTGTTGTCAGACGATGGGAGACAGCTGGGGGTTTACCAAATCCAGGAGGCCATGCGCATGGCCAAGGAGCAGCAGCTCGATCTGGTGGAAATCTCACCCAACGCCAACCCGCCGGTGTGCCGGATCACCGACTACGGCAAGTACGCCTACGAGCAGAAGAAACTTCGCAAGGAACAAAAGAAGAGTTCCTCTACGATCAAGATCAAGGAGATCCAGCTAAGGCCGAACATCGATCCGCACGACTTTACCTTCAAGCTGAACCACGCCATCGATTTTCTCTGTGAGGACATGAAGGTGAAGGTCATTCTGCGCTTCCGCGGCAAGGAGCTGCGCACCAAGCACATTGGCCTGCAGACGATCGAGGCGTTTCTCGAGAAGATCAAACCGTGGGGGCACTGCGACACCAAACCGCGCGAGGCCGGGCGCAGTGTGATCGTGCTGCTCAATCCGTTGAGCAAGGATCAGCGTGCCCCGCACCCGAATCCAGATGAACGGATGAAGGACGTGGACTACGATGACATTCGCCACGTTGAGGGCGCGGACGTGAAGAAGCGCGGCGGCGGTTTCCGCAACGAGTCGCTCGACAATATCAAGATGCCGGGGGCGAATTAACCCGGCAGGACGCCGCGTTTCTCGAGCATCTGCTCCATCACGCGGTCCATCATCAACTCCGCCAGCGGTTGGGTGGCTGAATCCAGTCTGGCGTTGGAATCCTTTAGGGAGGCCGCCGTGACGGTGCCTCCCTTTTCCTTTTCAGCGAGCAATGCCATCACGTCGGCCAATGCCGTTTCGATTCCCGCCCGCTGCTCCTCCGGCAACTCGCCGCCGTAGGCCTCCAGTCCCTTGCCCGTTGCCTCGGTGGTCTGCTCGGCACGCAGCTTTGCCTCGATCCAGCGCCGTTCCTCAATGTCATCAAACGCGTGCTCGACCGATTCCTCGATCATCTGCTGCACGTCGTCATCGTCAACATCCACGGCCGAGCGCATCTCCACGATCTTTTCGTTGCCGGTTTTGATGTCGCGCGCGAGCACGTGCAAAATCCCATCCGCATCGATCTCGAACTGCACACCCACCTTGGCTACCCCCTTGGGTTGCGGCTCGAACTCCAGCGTGAAGCGGCCGAGGCTCCAGTTGTCGGCTGCCTTCTCGCGTTCGCCCTGCAGCACATGGATCAGCACGTCCTTTTGATAATCCGCCACGGTCGTGAACGCTTCACCTCGCTTCACCGGAATCGTCGTGTTGCGTGGGATGATCACGTTCATCAACCCGCCAAATGTCTCGATTCCGAGCGACAACGGCGTCACGTCCAGCAGCAACAGGTCGCTGAAGTCGCCCGACAAAATCCCGCCCTGAATCGCCGCGCCAAGCGCCACTGCTTCGTCCGGATTTTGCGTGGTGTTCAACTCCGGCTTGCCGTCGCTGCAGCCAAAAACCTCCGAGGCAAACTCACGCACGAGCGGCATCCGCGTCTGTCCGCCGACGAGAATCACCTGATCAAGATTTTCTCTGGCCTAGCCTGCATCGGCCAGTGCCTTGAGACAATACTCGCGTGTGCGCGCGACCACCGGCTTGGCCAAGCGCTCGAGCTGT
>JAPPPH010000212.1 GCA_028817635.1 Verrucomicrobiales bacterium
ACAACGAACGCCGGGTCACTCCCGAGCCAGCTCAAATTTTCAGCCAGTTGCACGTAGGTTTCGCCATCCTGCTTCTCGGCACGGGTGGCGATGCAGACCGCCAGCAACGGCACGAAGACGCGAAACCCGCAGGTCGCGCTGAGCGCTAGGCCGATCAGGGCTGCCATCGCCGTGTCCATGCGGGGAAACTACCAACCGGGATTCCCGCGAACAACCATTCAGTCCCCGGCCAACCGGCCCTGCTCGAGTCGAATCACGCGGCTGGCGACGGAGTCGGCCGCGGTGCCGTGTGTCACTAGCACGACCGTCCCGCCCGCCTTGTGGAATTCCGTGAAATGACCAATGACGCTGGCCGCGTTTTCCGGGTCGAGGTTGCCGGTCGGCTCGTCGGCCAGCAGCACGCCGGGACGGTTCAACATCGCCCGAGCCACTGCCAAACGCTGGCGTTCCCCCGCGCTCAGTTCATCCGGCCGATGCGTGGCGCGCTTGGCCAAGCCGAACTGCTCGAGCAACTCGTTCGCCCGGGTGCGTGCCTCCGCGCTTGGCCAAGCGGGAGCGGCCAGCAAAATATTTTCCAGCAGGCTCAGATACGGCACGAGGTGAAACATTTGAAAAACGAAGCCCACCTTTTCCGCCCGGGCACGGGCACGCCCGGCAGAGGACATCGCGTAAAGATTCTCGCCGTCCAACGTCACCGTGCCGGCGCTTGGTTGTTGCATGCCGCCGATCGCCAGGAGCAGCGTGGTTTTGCCGGAACCGCTTGGCCCGCGCACGACCACGAATTCACCGGCTCCGATCTCCAGGGACACGCGGTCGAGGCTGACGACCTCGGAGCCGTTGCGGCGGAATGTCTTGGTGAGTTCGCTGCAGTGAATCATGGTCAATCCTCCCTGAGCGTGGCCGCCGGATCCTGTGACACCGCGAGCGTGGTGGGGAAGAAGGCGACCAGTGCGGCAAACACCGGCATGGCCACCGCCAACTGGCTGACGAGATTCCAGTTTGGCTTGATGGCGTTCTTCGTCACCGGGAACAGTTCCGGCCCAAACTGCAGTCCCAGCCATGTGCCGAGCAGTGCCCCTGCCACCGACGCCGCCAGGCCAATCAAGATCGCCTTGCCAAGAAACAGGCCAGCGATCTGGCCGCCGCGCTTGCCGATCGCACGCAGCACGCCGATCTCCTGCCGCCGATCGCGGACGTTGATGACGAACAGCACCGCCACCCAGAGCGCCCCGATCAGCAGCACGGTTGGCAGGACGAATTGGTTTACACGCTCACGGGTCTGGCGCTGCTTGGCCCGGGCGTCAGCCTGTACCCGTTTTTGCACGACTTGTACCCCGGGCAAAATCTCGCCGATGGTCTTGCGCAAGATCGACAACGGATCCTGATCCGCCGTAAGGCAAAGGCAGTCGATCGCCTCGATCTCGTTGATCTTTCCGGCCAGTTGCATCGTCGCCTGCGCGTCCTCCAGTCGCATGAACACCGTGATGTCGTCCTGTGTACCGGTCTCGATCGCATCGTTGACGATCTCGTAAGTGGCGGTGCCGACGTGAAATTTGTCGCCCTTCTTTTTCTTCAACGCCCGCGCGATTTCGGAGCCGACATGAACTGTGCCGGGCTTGATCTTGAATCCCATCGGCTTCTTCCCTTGCCCCGGCGCGACGTAGGTTTCCGAGAGACCGACGAGCATCATCGTCTCGCCGTTGATCGTGTACTCATGCCGCAGTGTGCCGACGAGATGGTTAAACTCCACGTTGTTGGTCAGGCTGGTCGCGAGCCGATCGAGCATCGAGGCATCCATCATCCGCCTCGAATAACCGTCACGGTAAAACTGCCCGAGGTCGGTCTCCGCCGGGATGATGCGGAGGTTGAATCCCATGTCGCGGGTGACCCGGCGCGTTTCGCGTTCGTCCGCCTCGGCGATCAACTTGCCCATGCTGATCGCAGCCGCCACCGCCGCCAACCCAATGAACATCAACAGCGCATTCCATTTGCGGAAGGCGATCTCACGGATGATTTGTGACCAGGGCGACACTCAGCTTCCCCTCCGCAACAGAACGATCCCACCACCGCCAAGCGCCACCACAGCAATCAACGCCACCGTCCACGCGAGCGGGTTCGAGCCAGTCGACTCCTCAACGACCGGCTCGGTTTTCTCTGCAGCCGGCTCCGGCGCGGGCTGCGGGGTCACGGCCGGCGGTTCGCTCGTGACCATCGCGATCTCCTCCAGCGGTTCCTCAATACCGATGATCTCCTCGCTGTAGCCCAGCGCGAGTTGGTCAAAATTATCCGAGGCTGACTGCGGTTTGCCGCTTGGCCGGGAATTCGGGCCGCGTGCGATGATACGACTGATCTCGGCTTTCACCTTCGGGTTGTCGGGATCAAAACCCAGCTCGGCGAAGGCGGCCTGTTTTTCCGCGCGACCCCACGCGAGCGGAAATCGTTCGCCCTGCATCCACACACGGTCGAGGCCGCACTCGCAATCCTGTCCCACCACAGCCATCGCCTCCTGCAGCGCCGTCCGGGTGATCAACCCGCCACGCATTGACTCGCCCACGCGGCGGCCGCGCCCCATCACCACCACCGCCTGCGGCTCCGGCGTCGGGCTCGTGTCCAAACCGAGGCTCCACAGCAATATGGTCTCCTCCGCCATGCGGTCGACCGGCAGGCGCACCACCACCGGCGGATGCTCCACCGGCTTGGGCATCTCCGGCATCAGCTTGGTAATCGCCGCGATGGCCTCGACTGCGGCGGTGTGGGCGCGCTTGGTTTGCGCGGCGTCCGTGCCGTCCACCAGCAGCACCACCGCGTAGGCGGGAATGAGTTTTTCCAGTAGGGCATCGCGCGTTGGCGAGGCGATGATGGACTGGGCCACATCCCATTCCGGCTCGCCGGCCTTGGCCTCCGCGCTTGGCCAAGCGATGGAGTGCGACCGTTTACCATCCGGCGAAACCAGCACCAGCCCTTCGCGGCCCGGCTCGCGCTTGGCCAACTCAAAAATCACGTTCGAATCGCCCAACAAAGTCCGCGCCGCCTGGCCAAGCGCACCGGCCGCATCCGGCTTGTCCGGGGCATCGACGTAAAAACGGAGCGTGTATCGTTCGTTGCCCAGATCCGCAAAGCCCACGTCCCGCACCGAGTAACGGCACGCCTCGGCTAACGGCACGCCCAAGGCGATGGAAACGATCAAAATGGAAATCCGGCTCAGCAATGTCGGCGAACGATACGTTCCCGCTCGTTGACCGCAAAGCCTAAACCGCCCTAGCATCGCCGCCGCGAGATGCAGGCTTTGATCGAAGAATTCGGACAGTACCTCCGCCACGAGCGGGGGCAGTCCGAGCACACCCAGAAAGCCTACTGCAATATCCTCAACCGGTTTGTCGACTGGGCCAAGGGCGAGTCGATCGAGCGCTGGAACGAGGTCACACTCACTCATCTGCTTGGCTACCTGCAGCATCAGCGCGAGGACAGCAAACCCGAACTTGAGGACGAGCCGAAAAAACGGGGTCGACCCCGCAGCGAATCGGCCAAGCTCAGCACCGCCAGCCTGTATCTCGAGATCGCCGCGGTGAAGGCGTTCTTCCGTTTTTGTGTGCAGGAGGAATTTCTCCCCACCAACCACGCTGAGAACCTCAGCCTGCCCCGCCGCTGGAGACGTCTGCCCAAGGCATTGACGC
>JAPPPH010000435.1:0-1902 GCA_028817635.1 Verrucomicrobiales bacterium
TTTTTTGACCGTACATCTCGGTCGATTTCTTTGGCTGTTCGTCGCTCATTTGGTGGGAATGATGCCTGAAAAACCCTGTAAAAACAATGAACAGATCGTCGTTTCCGCCGTCGAATTCCATTGCCAAAGCCCAACGACGGGCGTACCAAGGCGAACCAATGAACTCGATTCATTCACTGACACGGAAAGCCGCTCTGGCGGTCGGCGCTGCTGCCATTCTCTCCCTCCCCCTGAACTCACAGGCCGCCGAAGGTTGGCTCGTGGACTTCGAGAAAGCCAAGGCCCAGGCCGCCAAGGAGGGCAAAAGCATCCTCATGGAATTCACCGGCTCCGACTGGTGCCCGCCCTGCATCCAACTTGAAAAGAACGTGCTCTCCCAGGAAGCATTTAAGACCGGAGCGCCGAAGAATTTCATCCTGCTCAAGCTCGACAGCCCGCGCGACAAGTCCAAGCAGACTCCAGAGGAAATCGAGCAGTACAAGGTACTCAGTAAAAAATATGCCGTTCAGGGTGTCCCGACCATTTTTCTGACGGATGCCAAGGGCAAACCCTACTGGCAGACCGTGGGCTACAGCGGCGACCCTGCCGACAAATACGTGGCCAACCTGAACGCCCAATTGGCCACCTTGGCCAAGCGCGACGCCGCCTTTGCCAAGGCCGAAAAAGCCAAGGGCACCGAAAAAGCCAAGCACCTGGCCGAGGGGCTCTCTCTCGTCTCCAACGAACTGGCCCTGAACACCTACAGCGAGGAGGTCGCTGAAATCATCAAGCTCGACGCCGATAACAAGGCCGGCCTCAAGGCCAAGTTTGAAGGCCTGAAAAACAGCGTGGATTTCAAGGCCGAACTCCAAAGTGTTCTGCGCGGTGGCGGTGCCGATCCGAAAAGTGCACTTGCGGCGATCGACAAATTAATCGAGGAAAAGAAGCCAACCGGCGAGGCCCTGCAGGAGGCGCTCTTCTACAAAGGCTCAATTCACTTCCGCGATGACAAGGCCAAGGCCAAGGCCCTGTTGCTCGAGGCCCAAAAACTTGCTCCGGACAGCGACATCGGCAAACGGATCAACGGCATCCTTGCCCAGTTTTTCAAGGACTAAGCCGCTTGGCCAAGCGCTTGGCCAAGGCCGGCGATGGCACCCCTTTCAAGGGCACGGACAGCATCGGCTGCCGTGCCCTTTTTCGTGCCCCCTAACAATGTGACGATTCATTTTTACCCAAATAAAACGGGAAAAAAGGCGTTGACACCTGCGGGGTTGCACGGTGTCATCGCCGCCGACCCGGTGCGAGCAACCCAGCTTCAAACCACCTGAACACAGGTTTATCCTGAATGAGCGACAAACAGTTTAATATTGCCATCGTCGGACTTGGCTTCGGCGCGGAATTTATTCCAATCCATCAGGCGCACCCGAACGCAAACCTCATCGCCGTCTGCCGGCGAAATGAGGCGGAGATGAACGCCGTTGCGGATCAATTCAACATCGAGAAACGATACACCGATTACGACGAACTACTGAAGGACCCGGAGATTGATGCCGTCCACATCAACTCCCCCATCCCCGATCACGCCCCGCAATCGATCAAGGCCCTGCGAGCCGGCAAACACGTGATGTGCACCGTGCCGATGGCGACGACCATCGAGGAATGCGAGGAGCTTTGCAAAGCTGTCGACGAAACCGGCCTCAAGTACATGATGGCCGAGACGGTCGTCTACAGCCGCGAATTTCTGTTCATCAAGGAACTGTACGACAAGGGCGAGCTGGGCAAACTGCAGTACCTTGCCGCGAGTCATCCGCAGGACATGGACGGCTGGCCAAGCTACTGGGAGGAAATGATCCCGATGCACTACGCCACCCACGTCGTCAGCCCCTGCCTTGGGATGGTCGATGGATTGGCCGAGTACGTTAG
>JAPPPH010000435.1:1912-3668 GCA_028817635.1 Verrucomicrobiales bacterium
TGTTTCGGCAGTGGCACAGTGCGGGATGACATCGCGCAAAAGAGCGGCAACAAGTTTGCCGTCGAGAGTTGCCACATCAAAATTCAGGACAGCGACCTCTCCGCGCACATCTGGCGGTTTCTCTACGACGTCGCCCGTCAATATCGCGAGAGCATCGACGTCTACGGCAGCAAAAAGAGTTTCGAGTGGACGCTGGTCGAGGGCGAGCCGAGCATCCTGCACGTGGCCAAGCGCCCCGAAGCGGAGATCCCCGAAAAGGTGGACATCCCCGACTTCGCGCATCTGCTGCCCGAACCGATCCAGAAATTCACGCAGTCCATCGAGGACGCCGATCACCTTTCCTTCGTGCAGGGCGGCGGCCACGGCGGCAGCCACCCGCACATGGTCAACGAATTCCTGAGCGCACTGGTCGAGGATCGAGATCCATGGCCAAATGCCAAGACCTCTGCCAACTGGACCTGCGTCGGCATCTGCGCCCATCAATCCGCCGAGCAAGGCGGCGCCCGCGTGGACCTCCCGGCGTTTACAATCTAATTTTTACCTAAACCACTAAATAAACTATGAGTAACGAAAATAACAAATCCTCCGCTGACATGTTCCTTTTTTGGGGCTGCTTCGTCGCGTTGATCACAACTGCGTTTGCTTTTATCACAAGAGCATTCCTCTGCAATGATCCTGCCTTTTGGCAGACATCCTTTGGAATTGATAATGTACGAGCCGGCGAACTCTTCGGTGCCGGTGTTTGGCCTTTTGCCATAAGCATAATCGTTTTCAGTCTAATCATCGACAGGATTGGTTATAAAACGGCTATGATATTCAGCTTCGTATGCTACGTCCTATATGCGGCTTTAGCGATGGCTGCCTATGGCGCAGTAGCCGGGGTTGAAGGAGATGGCCTAAAAGACGCAAGAGCAACCGCTTGGAACTATTTATACATAGGCTCCATAATCCTAGGATTGGGCAATGGAACGGTGGAGGCCTTTATTAATCCTGTCGTGGCCACAATGTTCCAGAAGGAAAAAACAAAATGGTTAAATATCCTCCATGCAGGTTGGCCAGGCGGCTTGGTTTTGGGCGGTTTACTGACTATCGGACTCGGGGAATACGCTGCCAAAGATTGGCGTATATTGGTATGGTTGATCGCAATACCAGCAATAGTCTTCTTGGTAATGCTTATTAAAGCCAATTTCCCTGTCAACGAACGTGTCGCCTCTGGCACATCATACAAGGAAATGTTGGCTGAATTTGGTGCACTTGGAGCACTACTTGCGGGTGCATTAATTTTTGGACAATTGGGGCTAGTGTTAGGATGGGGTGCAGGTGTCACATGGGGTCTCGTAGCAGTAGCCACAATAGGATATGGTGTATATTGTCAGTCTATTGGCCGACCAATTCTTATCTTCTTATGTCTAATCATGATGCCTCTAGCAACTACTGAGTTGGGTACGGACGGTGCCATCACAGGCATAATGGAAACTCCCTTGAAAGATGCTGATTGGCATCCGCTTTGGGTGCTTATTTACACATCCGCAATCATGGCAGTTCTTAGGTTCTGGTTTGCTGGACCTATCGTCCAAAAACTTACACCAATTGGTTTGTTAATGGTATCTGCTGCTTTATCTATAGTTGGATTATTTTTCTTATCTACCGCTGAAGGTTTTGCGATGATATTCATCTTCGCTACACTTGACGGGTTTGGCAAAACATTTTTCTGGCCAACCATGCTGGGGGTTGTTTCTGAGCAATGTCCAAAAGG
>JAPPPH010000421.1 GCA_028817635.1 Verrucomicrobiales bacterium
CCTCTTTTTCGTAGCTCCGTTCATTGGGAAAGACCTCGATGCCGGCCAGCTTGGGTTCATCCGGACGCTGATACAGCATTCCCTCTGCGATCCAGTCGTGAATGAGCCGGTAAAACGGTGAGCCGACTTCCAGTCGTTTGCCGCCCTCATGCTCCACGGCAAGCGTCGGTTTTTTGAGCAACAAACTCTCGGCAGGCAACGCCGGAAAACCCCGCCGACCGCGCTGATCCTTGACCACCTCGCGGTAATCCGACTTTGGGTCAAACGAGAATACCGATAGTGAAAAACCGTTCTGCCCCTGCGGTTTGGCGTGGCAACTCCCGCCCGCACAGCCCGCCTTGGCCAACACCGGCAGCACGTCCCCGACAAAACTCAACCGGACGTCCTTCGCAGCCGGCACCACCGCCACATCCACATTCAACACCTGCGCACCGACCTCCACCCGCACCTTAGCCAAGCCCTCACTGGCAGCCCGCAAAATGCCGCCCTCAACAGTGACGACTGCCGAATTGTCAGATGAAAAAGAAGCCTCGCGGGAGAGATCGCGAACCAAGTCCTTGGCCAAACGCTGATGCACCAGCAACCTTTGCTGGCCATTCACAGGCAAATGAATCTCGGCAGGAAACACCCCGATGGAATCAGCGGCGGCCCACCCGGCCACTTGGCCAAGCGACACCCCAAGCAGCAGCATCCCAACCCGACACAAAGCCACACCCTGCTTTAAAAAAATGGCAAACACTCCGAGTTCCGCAAAACCTATGCCAATCCCCAAGCTCAGGCAACCATGATTCCGGCCAAAAAAACCGGCAAAACAACAGGCGACACTTGACCGGCCCAAATGCGTTGCGGTAGGTTCCCCGCCCCTTGGTGGTGGCCGTAGTTCAATGGTAGAGCCCCAGATTGTGATTCTGGTTGTTGCGGGTTCGAGTCCCGTCGGTCACCCCACTTTTTTTCCTTACCCACCTCCCCCGATTCATTTGAACTGAGTCCGCTTTTTGGGCAACGTGTGCCCAGCCACAGATGATCACCAAACTCAGTTTCGCTCTGGTTGCCGGTTTTGTTGTTTTTGGCCAAGCGCTTGGCCAAGCGAAGGTGACCCCTGCCAATGATCCGCGCGGGCAACTGTTTCGGCACGCCCCCATGCCAAAGGCAACACGGACGATCGTCGTTCCGCTTGGCCCGATTCAATTTGCCTTCGACACCGAAAATCTTCGGGCGCACACGGTTTGGCACGGCAAACTGGATCTGTACGGCCCGCAGTATGCCCACGCGAAACGGCCGTTCATCGCGCAACCCAACGGGGTTGTTCTGATTGAAAACCCTCCCTCTCTTCCGTGGCGGTTGACGAAACCGGGGGATCAGTTCAACACAAATTCGCCGGGCATCGAAGGTCGCTTCATCAGTACCACAACCAAGGGAGACGTCGTCACCCTGCGATATCAATTACTGCGGAAGGGCCAACCCCCGGTCGAAGTCGAGATGACACCGAGGCCAACGGAAGGTGGTTTTTCCCGAACTTTCACACTCTCCCCCTGCAACCAATCGTTCTGGTTTTTAGCCAACCGATTCTCCATTGACTGGGATCGACTCACACACCTCCATGCCGATGGCGAATCGGCTCGCTCTTTCAAGATTCACACTCAACTCAATTACACCGAGCTGAACATCACCGAGGCCGGGGCAGAGACCACCTTCAACAAAACCGAAGTCAACGAGAAAGCCGAATTGCACTGGATCCATATCCCACCACACGACAAACCCGTGACGTTCCGGGTGACGAACACCTTTCCGGGTCTTACCCACCAAAGCAAAGACACCCCCGATGAACCGCAGTTGAAACTTGGCCACGTGGGTTCCTCTCGCTTCAGAACCCGGGTCGGCCGCAAGGCGCCCCATTACTCGATCGACTTTCTCCCTCTCAAGAAGGAATGGGAATTGTTGGTCACCGGAATGGATTGGCTGGAGGATGGTCGGTTGGCCATATGCACCTGGCCGGGCGATGTGTTTCTCCTTTCAGGGGTAACCCGAGGCCAGTCAATCGAGGTCCGGCGACTGTTGTCCGGTCTGAATGAACCGATGGGACTGCTCGTCCGTGATGGCAAACTGTACGTCTCGCAAAAGCCGGAGTTAACCGAAATTAGCTTTGACGAGGGAGATGCCGTCACACTTCGAAGGGTCAGTGCAGACTGGGGTTATTCCGGCCACTACAACGCGTTCTCCTATGGCCCTGTTGCCGACCGCAACGACCGCTTTGTCCTCGCGAACGCCGGACACAGCGGACGATGGGACATGAAGTTCATGGGCTGGGGAATCCGACAAGGTGATGAGGGTGTCATGACCGGAATCAGTTCCGGTTTCCGCGAGCCAAACGGCATTAGCACTTTTGGTCCGAAGCGAGATATATTCGTTACCGACAACCAAGGTCACTGGACTGCCGTCTGCGAGTTAAACCATCTTCGCCCCGACAAATACTTCGGGCGACCGTCCGCCACGCCCGACCCAAAAAACCTCTACGGCGGCCGGGGCAAGTTTACGCCTCCCGCAGTCTGGTTTCCCTACACGTTGGCCAAGTCCGTCTCGGGTATGACCGAAATTACGGACGACAAATTCGGACCGTTCAAGGGACAACTGATCGTGGGAGATTTTCAAAACGCGCTACTAACACGAGTATTTCTGGAAAAGGTGGATGGTGAATATCAGGGGGTGGTTTTTCCGTTTCTCAGGGGATTCCGCTCCGGAGTCAATCGACTCAGTTTTGGGCCGGACGGCAATCTTTACGTCGGCGGACTGCAGCGGACATGGGCCTGCATCGCACCTGATTCAGCCTCACTCGAGCGGGTTTCATTTAACGGCGCCACCACCTATTCCGTGGTCAAGGTTGTAGCCATTCATGATGTCTTTTTTGTGAAGTTCACCAAGCCGGCCAAGCCATCCGCAGCGAATCCTGACAACTACGATGTCTCCCAATTCCTGTACGCCTATCATGCCGGTTACGGCTCGCCCCGTTACAATTTTCAAGGTGAGAAAAACAGCCAAACCGGGTTGCATGTCAAAAGCGCAACCCTTTCGACGGATCGCAAATCGGTGCGCCTGGTTGTGGATGGGCTAAAAGAAGAGCACGTAACGGAGTTCAAGTGCTACGACATCGTCGACGACGACAGTAACGAACTTTGGCACGTTATTTTCCACTACACCCTGAACCGGATTCCCCAGTCGTGATTCGCTTGGCCAAGCGCTTGGTTTAGACGGGCGCCTGATCCGGGAACAACTCCCGCATGTAAGTGGCCAGGGTCTCATTCGTCGGCCCGTACCCCTTGTGATACATGTGGTACTCCATGTCCTTCATGAAACGCTCGGCCGAGTCGTAACGAACGTCGAGATTCCTCGCGAGTGCTTTTTGCAAGATGGCATCCAACCGAAGGTCGATGTAGTCGTTCTCCTGTCGAAAATGCGGTATCGGTTCATCCACAATCTTCATCCGCGACTCCGCAGCATCCACTCCCTCGAAAATATTCTTCCCAAGCAACAACTCGGCGAGGATGACTCCATTTGAAAAAATATCGGAACGCTGATCGGTGACCTCGAAGCTTGCCTGCTCCGGGCTCATGTATTCCGGCGTACCGGAAAGTTGCTCGCCCTCGTTCTGCTCGATCAACCCGGCAG
>JAPPPH010000184.1 GCA_028817635.1 Verrucomicrobiales bacterium
TCACAACCACGTACTGCTCGTCTGCGCACTGCTCCTGCGCTTGGCCAAGCGACGCGGCGACATCGGTTTGAGCCTCTGGATTTGCTTCGTGGCAAACTGGCACGAACGCCGCCGGATCCGCCGAGCGGCCGCTGCGTACCGGGGCCAAGACCAAGCGCTTGGCCAAGGGAGTGAGTTCTCGGCAAAAGCCGTTGCCGTCCTTCTCGTCAACCATCCCTAGGATGAATGCCGGATGCCGGGTTGAAAAATGATCGGCCAGCGCCCGGCGCAGGATCGCTGCCCCCTCGGCATTGTGCGCGCCGTCCAGCAGGAAGACCTGTTCGCCAACCTCCACTGTTTGCAATCGACCCGGCCAGTGCACCTTGGCCAAGCCGGCCGCGACCTGTTCACGCGACACCGGCAGTTGCGGCTGCAGACGATCGACCACGGCCTTGGCCAAGCGGGCGTTGGTCTGCTGATGTTCGCCGAGCAGCGGCAGGTCGGTAACATCTTCCGCTTGGCCAAGCGCGGTCAGTTCCGCGCCTTGCGTTTTGGCTTTGGCGCGGATTGCCTCCAGCGCATCGGGATGAACCGCCGCAGTGAAGGCAGGGGTGCCGGGCTTGATGATGCCGGCTTTTTCGCGGGCGATCGCGGCGTGCGTGTCACCGAGCCAACGTGTGTGGTCGAGACCGACGTTAGTGATCACGCTGGCCAGCGGAGTGACGATGTTTGTCGCATCGAGTCGGCCTCCCATGCCGGTCTCCCACAGCACGATGTCGCACTCCTGCTCTGCGAAGTGGCAGAGCGCCATCACCACGACCATCTCGAAAAATGTTGGCGCATGGCCTTCCGGAAAGGTGGCCATCCAGTCACGCAGCCGGGCGGTCAACCGGGCAACGGTGGCCTCGGGGATCAGTTCGCGGTTTACCTGCATCCGCTCACGAAAGGAGACGAGGTGCGGCGAGGTGAACAACCCGGTGCGCAGGCCGGCCTCGCGATAGATTGACTCGAGCATCGCGCAGACCGAGCCCTTGCCGTTCGTGCCGGCGACGTGAATGAAACGCAGCCGCTCGTGTGGCGTGCCGGCCAACGCCGCGAGTCGCCGCGGATTGTCCAGGCCAAGCTTGGTGCCGAACATCCGCAGGTCGAGCAGGTGCTGAATGGCCTCGGGATAGGTCACGATTGATTCTGCCGCGCGAGCATCGGGCGGAGGATGGGCGTTTTGTGAGCGGGGAGCAAGCGAAGGCGCGATTGAATTGGACGGACGCCAAACCGGCAGGCAAGTTTGCCGGCGTGAATTGGATTCGAAACACGCTCGCGACAGTGCTGCTTTCCGCACTCGCGACCGGGGTGACGGCAGAAACCAAGCCGGTTGATGCCGGGGCGGCAGCGGTCGAGCGGGAGTTTCGCGAACTACTCAAGCTTGATGACCGGGTGCACGACGAGGTGGACAAGTGGATTCGCGACAACGCAGCGTTGGCCGAAGTCGACGCGGGGATAACAAGGGATTCGCTGAGTGCGCAGGTTCGCATTCGCCTGCAAAAAGTGGAGAACGCCTACGTGGCGTTCGTGGCCAAGCACCCAAAACACCTCGAGGCCCGGCTGGCATTCGGGAGTTACTACAGCGGGCTCGGCGAGGCCGACAAGGCGATTGGACAATGGATCGAGGCCCGACAGATCGATCGGAATAACCCTGTGCCGTGGAACAACCTCGGCAAGGCTTACGGGCAAAAGGGCAACGTCTCGGAATCGATTCGGCACTTCACCAAGGCGACTGAAATCGCGCCGAACCAGTCGTTGTACTATCGGAATCTTGCGGCGATGCTGTTCGCCTATCCCGACCACGCGGCGCGGCACTATCTCATCGACCGCAATCTTATTGTACCCAAGGTCATTTCGCTGTTCAAAAAAGCCAGAGAGCTTGATCCGAAAAACTTCCCTCTCGCAGCCGATGCAGCCATGGCGTATCTGGCCACAAAGCCGCTCCAATCCAAGGAAGCCATCACCGCGTGGAACGAGGCGCTTGCCCTTGCGCCGGACGACCGGTCGAAGCAGGGCGTTCGCATCCACCTCGCCCGCATTCACGCACACATTGGGGGATCCAAAACAGCGAGGGACATCCTCTCAAAAGTGAACGACCCGAAGCTTGCCGGCTTGAAGGAAGAGATTCTCAAAAAACTGGACGCCCCGACAGCTCCGGCCAAGCCGTGAACCTGCCGCCGTCCATTCAACCGGTGGACGCCACACACGTGCGATATCGCGGGCGGCGACTGGTCTACTTCGGCGGATGCGATTACTACCGGATGACCCGGCATCCCCACCTGCTCAAGGCCCACGCCCGGGCGGCGGCCCGCGACGGACTCGGCACGGGCGCCTCGCGGATGACCACCGGCAACCACCCGGCTCACGATGCGCTCGAGGTGGAGCTGAAAAAATTCTTCGACTGCGAAACCGCAACAGTCATCGGCGATGGCTATTTGGCAAACATCGCGCTTGGCCAAGCGCTTGGCTCGGGGGCGAAGGCGTTCGATGCGCTGTTCATCGACGAGCACGCGCACCTCAGCCTGCGCGATGCCACGAAGTTCGTCGGATGCCCGGTCGTGACGTATCGGCACTGCGATGCCGACGACTTGGCCAAGCGCCTGGCCAAGCGCAAGAACACCCGGCGCATCCTTCTACTGACCGACGGCGTTTTTGGCGCGACCGGCAGGATTGCTCCCATCGCAAATCTGGCCAAGGTGCTCCCGCGCGGGTCTGCGGTCTGGGTGGATGACGCCCACGGCGCAGGCGTGCTCGGCGACCGTCTGCGTGGCACGGTGGAGCACGTCTCCCCGGCCGGCTTGAAGGGGCGCGAGCTGATTCAATCCACCACGTTGAGCAAGGCGTTCGGGAGTTACGGAGGGGCGATCCTCGGCCCTGTTTGGCTCCGGAAAAGTCTACTCGACGGCAATCGGGTGGTCACCGGCAGCAGTTCGTTGCCGGCAGCCTACGCGGCAGCGGCGCAGACCGCGCTTGGGTTACTCCGCACCCGCCCCGGCTTGGCCAAGCGGCTGCAGCGGAACACGGCTTTTGTGAAGGATACTTTGCGGGAGAGTGGATTGGCGCTCGACGACTCTGTGTTCCCCGTGGTCAGCCTCGATTGCCCGGCTCCCAAGGATGCCACGGTGCTTCGGCGCCGGCTTTTGGCCAACGGCATTTATCCGTCCTGCATCCGTTACCCGTCCGACAAGGCCGGTGCGTTTTACCGGTTCGCCATTTCCAGCGAGCACATCCGCGCGCAACTGGAGCAATTGGCCGGGGCACTTTGCCCATAAAAAAAGCCGCCGATGACCGGCGGCTTTTTGTCGAAAAGTTGCGATTCGTTTTACCGGCCGTTCAGGCGGCTGAGTTCCTCCTTGCTGACTTTGCCGTCCTTGTTTGTATCGATGAAACGGATGTAACGGCGGGAACGTTCGTCGATCTCGTTTTCCTCGATTTCGCCGTTGTTGTTTTTGTCCAGCTCCTTGAGACGTGAGCCGAGCCGTCCACGCCAGTCGCCTCCAAGCCGGCTGTTGCCGGAACGACTACTGCTTCCGCCCCGACGATCGCGGAGCCGGTCCCGAAGCCGATCGGCAAGGTCGCCTCCCCGGCCACCTCGACTGCCGCTGCGTTCGTTGAATCGCTTCTCGGCAGCGACGCGAACCTCGTCAACAAACTGGTCGCGCACGGCGTCCTTGAATCGTTGCACGTCGCTCTCGCTGACTGGCACCGCGCGAAAGTTGACGCTGCCCATCTCATCGGTGGACTCGAGCCCCCAACGGACACGGCGCGGCGGGTTGTGCGGGTTGTGCGGGTTCTCCGCCGAGTTGTCGAACGTCACCACGCCCTTGACAGTCGTGCCGGCCGGAAGCCGAACGGGGTTTTCGTAAAAGTAATTGTTCTGCCAGTTAAAATCCCATTCATCGATGTAGAACAGCGGCTTGGTGGTGCCGTCCGGAAGGGTGGCGGTGGCCTTGGCGGTGTGGCCAAGGTAGTGCATGTGTGCGCCGACACCGATCAACTCGATGTCCACCGGCGTGGTAAAGCTGCTGGTCAGCTCGTAGTTTTCCTCGCCCGCCGGGATGTCCAGCCCGGAGACGCTGCCGAACAACGGCGGCACCTGGAACCCGATCATCGTCCGGTCCGGTTTCTTGTCGGCGAAGTAAAGGCCGATGGTGGTTTTCTCGGATTCCTCCTTGCCGGAAGGGTGCAGGTGAGAGTTGAGCACAAGGTCGGCCCCGGCCGGGAGATGACGGGCCAGTCCAAGCGGCAAAATCCGTGGCGTCCCCCCGACAGCCCAGCCGCCCAGACCACCGAGGCTGCCTGAGAAAACATCGCGGCTTCTTCCGCGCCCGCCGCCGACACCGCGCATGCCGCTGAACCCGGGCTTGCCACGAGCGCCGTCCGCCTTGCGGGCCTCGCCGGTTTCATCCAGCCGGATGATCACGTGATGCAACACCGAGCGCGCGCCGGGGCGCACTTCGAAGCCGGCCACCCACTTGTCCTCCTTCAGGTCAAGCGGGATGACAAAGTTGCGGTAAATGTCGGGGCCATCCGCGGGCACGGTAAACGCCTTGGGCATGGTCACGATGAGATCCGGCTCACCCAGCAGCCAGTCGCTCTCAAACTTGGGCGGCTCAGGCAACTTGTCCGCCGGCCCTTCGGTCATACCGGACTTGTGCCAGTTTTTCAATGTGGCCAACTCGTCCTCACTCAGGCGGCGTTCGTCGAGGAATTTGCCGTGCCCCTCCACCGGGTGCCAAGGCGGCATGTAGCGATCCTCCGTCACCTTGGCGATGAGCCGGGCGCGTTTCTTGACGTTTGCGTAGTTGGTCAACTCAAACGGCGCCGCCTGCCCGGAGCGGTGACACTCGGTACAGTTGTTGAAAATGATCGGGGCAACGTCCTCTGTGAATGTCGGCTTGGCCTTGGCAGCAGCCTCGGCCGTACTCGGCAGCATGGCCACTCCTGTCAACGCCAAACCGGCGAACAGCAGTTTACTTGTTTTTGTTTTTGTCATTGGAAAAATCGATGTAGCAGCCGACCGCCTCGGTCGTCCGCTTGGCCAGACGTTTGCCGGCAAGCAGTGCATCGAGCGTGTCACGCAGGTCGCGCTTGGTCGGTTTAAAACGTTTTTTGCCGAAACCGGCGTAGAGATTATCGATGCGCCCACGATAAACCAAGCGCCCCTGGGCATCGAAAACCGCCGCCTCCGGGGTGACCTCCGCCTCGGCCAGACGCGTGAGTTTGTGATCGTGATCCAGCACCACCGGCGCGATCAACTTGTACTCCTTCGCGTGGGCGATGGCGGACTTCGCGTTGGTGTCCCTGTCGGGGTGCACGAGGTAAAGCGCCACACCCTTGGTCGAGTATTCCTTGTGGATACGCGTCAATTCCGGCGCGTAGACGTTTGACACGGGGCAGTCGCGCAGCATGAAAACAAAAACCACGGCCTTGGTTTTCTCCGACTTGAACGGGGCGTGTTGCTTGCCCTTCACATCGGTGAGCACTGGCTTGGCCTGCGGCTTGGCAGCGGCGACTGCGCTTGGCCAAGCGCAAAGCGCCGCCACAAGGGCGGTTATCCAAATCAGTTGTTGAGCAGCTATCATCTCACGCAAAAAGCGTATTACTGATACGGCAAAGCCAAGCGGCAGGTTACATGGAGGCCGGCATCGAGCCAAGCGCACGACTGATGGCAGGTAATTCCGGCCTGTTCATTTGGCTCTCTTATGGCAGTGTTGTCCCCGAACCGAGGATGAACTGTCATGACCGCTGAAGCCATCATCAAGGAATTACGCGAGTTGCCTGCCAACGAATTGAACAAAGTGGGCACATTTCTGGGAATCGATGATCTGGCAAAAGAACTGCAGGCGGATCATGTCGCAGCTCATCGTGATGACGAACTGGAGAACGAAGAGGTTTCCGGGATTTCACACGAAGAGATTTTCGAACGGGTTCGTTCCGAGTTCCGATGACTCTCGAGTATCATCCGCTCTTCGCGACGGATCTGCTCGAGGCGGCTCGTTACCTTGCAAACGAGGATTCCCTACTGGGGTTCGAATTTATTAAAGAAGTCGAAGAGGCAGTCGTCGAAATCAAAAAGCATCCCCTTCTTTTTCCAACGGTCTATAAGGAGATTCGACGCAAGCGGTTAAAGCGTTTCAAGGCGTACTCCATTCGCTTCCGATACAACGAACAAAAACAGTTGGTGCGTGTCCTGAGCCTGACCCATGGAGCAAGGCATCCGAAAACCGGAACCGGTCGGCGATAGCTGGTTTCGCTTGCCTCGCGGGACGGGGCCTCTACCCTCCGGCGCATGGATTCTCTTTTTCATTTTCGTAGAGTGGTTTTCGCTGCGGCACTTTCGTTGGCGACGTTTTTTGGATCGGGCACCTCTGTTCAGGCTGAGGATAAGCCGGTTTTCTCCAAGGTCACGGTGGATCTTGGGATTGTCGTCTCGGACCTGGACAAGACTGCCAAGTTTTATACCGAGGTCATCGGACTGACTGAGGTCAAAGGGTTCAGTGTGTCGGGCGAGCGTACAGCAGAGTTTGGCTTGGCAGACAACCAACCGATAACCGTGCGGCGTTTCGTTTTGAACGATGGGAAAAACGGCTCCAGCTTAAAGATAATGGCCTTCCCAGATGCCCCCGGAAGGAAGACCGATCAAAAATTCATTCACTCCTCGCTGGGGTTCAGCTACCTCACGATCTTTGTGAACGACATGGACGCCGCAGTGGAACGCGCCAAGAAGGCCGGCGTGAAGATGCTGGGCAAGACGCCGTCAAAACTCGGCGGCAGCAATTACCTCACCGTCTACCGTGACCCTGACGGAAACTTTATCGAGTTAATTGGCCCGATGAAGGAATAGCTCAGGCCAACCACCTATTTTCGGAAGCAGCAGACTATTTCTGCTGCTTCTTTTTTTGCTGAGCGGCCTTGCGCTTGGCCTGAGCCTCAGCGCGTTTTCGCTGCTGTTCGGCGACATACTTGGCAACGAGTGACGGATCGTATTCGCCGCCGTACTCATCACGCAATTCGTCGCAGCGTTTGCGCATGCGCTTGAGCACCTTGGCGTACTCGGGGTCGTCGGCCAGATTTTTCAACTGATCTGGGTCCTCCGTCAGGTCGTGCAGGTACTCGTACTGCGGCTTTTGCTGAAAGTACCTTGCATAAACATAGCGGCGACTGCGGACGCCTTCCCACTTGGGGATGGTGGCGTTTTCCATGAGGTGCTCGCAAAATGTGTCCCTGCGCCAGTCCTTTGGTTTATCACCGCTCATGATCGGGCGCAGGCTCCGGCCCTGATAATGACCGGGCAGTTTCACGCCAGCATAGCCAAGGATGGTCGGGGCAATGTCGGTGTTAAGCGCCATCGGCTTGGCGACCTTGCCGCGACGGTTTTTGTCGGCACGGGGATCGTAGATGATCAGCGGCACGCGCAATGACTCCTCGTAGTGCGACCATTTGCCGGCAAAGCCGCGCTGCCCCTCGTAGTAGCCGTTGTCACCGGAGAAGATGATGATGGTGTTGTCGGCCACGCCCGCTTTTTCCAAGTGCTTCGCGACTCGGCCGATGACGCCGTCAATGCCGGTGATCATGCGGTAGTAGGCGCGGAGGTTGGTCGCGTATTTTTCCGGGGTATCCCAGCGCCAGAAGAAGCGGATACGGTTCATCGACTTTTTCATGAACTCGGGGTGGCTCTCAAAAATCTTCGGGTCGGACAGGCGCGGCGCCTTGATCGGGACATCCTCGTAAAGCCCATCGACCGCCTTGGGCCAGGGGAAATGCCCGATGCCGGGGCGCTTGTCGCCGTCCTCAGCGTGGGCAGCGTTAAAACTCACCGAGAGACAAAACGGGCCGCTGCCCTTGTGTTGGTCGATAAACTCGATCGCCCGGTCGCCGGCCAGCTCGCTCTCGTGACGGAGTGAGCCGTCCGGTTGTTTTTTGAAAAAAGGCGCGCGGCCGATCGGCTGGAAGGAGTCGAACATCGCCTCCCGATCCTGTTGCTGCACGTTGACGCCGAACTTGCCGATGAAACCGGTCTTGTAGCCGGCCTTGCGCAGCAGCACCGGATAACTCGCCTGACTGAACCGACTGTCGATCGGGCGGGTGCGGAAGGTGAACTGATGCGTACGTTCGTAAAGGCCGGTCAGGATCGTGGCCCGGCTGGCAGCACAGATCGAAGTGGTCACGAACATATTACTGAACCGAACGCCCTCCTTGGCCAAGCGGTCGAGGGTCGGCGTTTTCAAAAATGGATGACCGGCACTGCCGAGACGATCCCAGCGGTGGTCGTCGGACAGGAAGAAAATGATGTTGGGTTGTTTTTCCGCCTTGGCCAAGGGCTTGGCCGGGGCAAGCGCGAGGGCGGCCACGACGGCCATGAGCCATGATAGTGGAGTTTTCATGCGGGCGGGACTATACTGTCGCCCGGCCGCTTGGCCAAGCGCTTGGCCTGTTTTTGGGCGAAAATGGCCAGAAAACGCCGTTTTTGACCAAGCGCCCGTTTTCACCAGTAAATCCGGTGAAAAAAGGCTGAAACGGTGGTTGACACGCTGCCCCCATTCTGGTTCTCTTCCCGCCCTTTTTGGAAATGTACGCTGTAGTTCAAACGGGAGGCAAACAATACAAGGTGACCGAGGGTGACACGATCGAGGTCAACCGCGTGAGCGGTGACGCCGGGAGTGCCCTGACGATCGACACCGTGTTGATGGTCAATCAGGACGGCTCCGTGAAGATCGGCTCCCCGACGATCGATGGCGCCAAGGTCGAGGCCGAGGTGATTAAACACACCCGCGGCCCAAAGCTCATTGTGTGGAAAATGAAACGCCGCAAGGGTTACCGCAACAAGAACGGTCACCGGCAGGATCTTTCCGTACTCAAGATTAACAAGATAAGCGCATAAGTCATGGCACATAAGAAAGGACAAGGCAGTTCCCGCAACGGTCGCGATAGCGAAAGCAAGCGTCTCGGCGTGAAGAAGTTCGGCGGCCAATCCGTTATCGCTGGCAACATCCTCATTCGCCAGCGCGGCACCAAGTTTACCCCCGGTCGCAACGTCGGCCTCGGTCGCGACTGGACGCTGTTCGCCCTGACTGACGGCCGTGTGCAGTTCGACAAAAACGGCCGCCGCGTGAACGTGGTGCAGGAAGAAGCAGCCGCTGCCAACTGAGCAGCCGCACGAAGAATTTCGAATGGCGGGGCACTTGGCCTCGCCATTTTTGTTTTAAGTCACCCCGCAAACGGGGATTCGTCACTCGATGTTCGTCGACACAGTCAAGGTTCAAGCCAGGGCCGGCAAGGGCGGAAACGGTTGCATCGCCTTTTCGCATGAACCGTTCAAGCCCAAGGGCGGCCCGTGCGGCGGCGACGGCGGCAAGGGTGGCGACGTGATCCTGCAGGCGGACCACGATATCAACAACCTCATCGCGCAGTACTACTCCCCTCACCTCCACGCCAAGGACGGTCGCCCCGGTGAGGGCAAGGGCAAAACCGGGCGCGGTGGCAAGAAGCTCATCGTCAAAGTGCCCTGCGGCACGCTCGTCTGGAAATTACCCACGCCCAAGCCACCGCCGGAGGAAGCCGACTTGGCTGTTTTTCGAAAATCAGGCAGTGCGGAGGCGCTGGAAATCAATTTTGAGGCGCAGCCGGAAGAGGAGCCCGAGCCGGAACTGCTTGAGCCGGAGGTTGTCGCGGATCTCACCGAGGACGGACAACAGTTCGTCCTCTGCGCCGGCGGCCGGGGGGGAAAGGGCAACATGCACTTCACCTCTTCCGTCCGGCAGGCTCCACGTTTTGCACAGGAAGGCGAGGACGGCGAAGAGGGCACGTACCGGCTGGAGTTGCGGATGCTGGCGGAGATCGGGCTGGTCGGCTACCCGAACGCCGGCAAATCCACCCTGCTCTCGGCGATCTCCTCCGCCCGCCCGAAGATTGCCGCGTACCCGTTCACGACGCTCCATCCGAATATCGGGATTGTTGAGTTCACCGACTACTCGCGGCTGACCGTCTGTGACATCCCGGGCATCATCGAGGGGGCGCACAACAATGTCGGGCTGGGCCATGCGTTTTTGAGGCACGTACTCCGCTGCCGCGTCCTGGTGTTCATGATCGACATGGCCGGCACGGACAACCGCGAGCCGTGGGATGATTACCGTCAACTTTTGACCGAGCTGGAAATGTACAATCCCGAGTTGCTTAACCGCCCCCGGCTCGTCGCGGCAAACAAGATGGACGAGGAACCGGCCGCGGAAAAACTCAAACAATTTCAAAAAGAAGTCGGCCCGGTCGATGTGGTGGAGATTTCTGCGGCGTTCGATCTCGGCCTTGAAGATTTAAAAAACAAAATGCAGCAGATCGTTGCCGCACAACCTACTGAATAATACATGCTGAGAGCCGGAATCGTCGGCTTGCCCAATGTCGGCAAGTCCACCTTGTTTAACGCCGTTACCCGCACGCGAAAAGCGGAGTCGGCGAATTATCCGTTTTGCACCATCGACCCCAACGTCGGTGTCGTCAGCGTTCCCGACAAGAGACTGGATGAGCTGGCAGCGATCTCGAGTTCACAGGAAATCATTCCCGCAGCGGTGGAGTTCGTCGATATCGCCGGGCTGGTCAAGGGCGCCTCGGCGGGGGAAGGGTTGGGCAATCAGTTCCTGAGTCACATCCGTGAGGTCGATGCGATTGTGCAAGTGGTGCGATGTTTTGAGGACAGCGACATTCACCATGTCGAGTGAAGCATCGACCCAATCCGTGACATTGAGACAATCGCGACCGAGTTAATCGTAGCCGACCTCGACGCCGTGCAGCGGAGAAGCGAAAAACTCAACAAGGAAGCCAAGCGCGGCAACAAGGAGGCGGCGGCGCTGATGGACATCATTGCCAAGATCGAGCCGCACCTCGGCGAAGGTAAACCGGCAATTACCTGCGAGCTCACGCCCGACGAAGCCGCCTTGGCCAAGCAGCTTTATCTGCTCTCCGGCAAGCCGACTTTATTCGCGGCGAACGTGAAGGACTCTGAGCTTGCTGAGGCGGAAAACAACCCGTTCGTGGCCAAGGTCCGCGAGTACGCCGCCGAACATCACGGCTGCGAGACTGTCGTGATTAGCGCACAGATTGAGAGCGAGTTGATCGACCTGTCCGACGAGGAGGCCGGCGAATTTCTATCCGAGATGGGTGTGAAGGAAAGTGGTGTCGGGCAGTTGATCCAGAAATCGTACTCGCTGCTTGGCCTGCAAACCTATTTCACGACCGGAGAAAAAGAGACGCGCGCGTGGACAATCCGCAAGGGCGACACCGCCCCCAAGGCGGCCGGCGTCATTCACGGCGATTTTGAGCGTGGCTTCATCAAAGCCGAGACTGTCGCCTACACGGATTTGATTGAGTGTGGCTCAATTGCTGCTGCCCGGGACCGTGGCTTGTACCGGATGGAGGGCAAGGAGTACGTTGTGCAGGAGGGCGACGTGATGCTGTTTAAATTCAACGTGTAACAGGCCAAGCGCTTGGCCAAGCGATGAGCGAACAACGACTGGTTTATTTGGATAACAACGCCACGACGCGGGTTGCCCCCGAGGTCGTCGAGGCAATGTTGCCCTGTCTCACCGAGCACTGGGGCAACCCATCCAGCGCCTATTCGCTCGCCGCAGAGCCGGCACGGCTGATCGAGGAGGCCCGCGAACGCGTGGCCCGGCTGATTGGGGCCAACTCGCACAACATCGTATTCACCAGTTGCGGCACGGAAAGCAATAACGCCGCATTGCAGGGAGCGACCCTCGCCAATCCGGCCAAGCGGCATATCGTTACAACCGCCGTGGAGCACTCGGCCAACATCAAGTTTTGCCGGCAGCTCGAAAAACGAGGCTACGAGGTGACCCACCTGCCGGTCGACCTCGACGGAGCGATCGACCTCTGCGACTTGCAGGCCGCCATCCGGCAGGACACCGCCATCGTGTCCATCATGTGGGCGAATAACGAAACAGGCGTGCTGTTTCCTATCGAGGAAATCGCAGCCATCTGCCGGAGTCATGGCGTTTTGTTTCACACGGACGCAGTGCAGGTCGCCGGGAAGGTTCCCATCGACGTTCGGGAATTGGGTGTCGATTTCCTCTCACTCTCCGCACACAAGCTGCGTGCGCCGAAAGGCATCGGCGTGCTCTACGTGAAAACTGGTGTGCCGTTCCAACCGTACATCGTGGGTGGCGGACAGGAACGCGGCCAACGGGGCGGAACGGAAAACGTGGCGAACATTGTCGCCTTTGGCAGGGCTGCTGAATTGGCCCTGAGCCATCTCGACGACGAAAACACACGCGTCAGGGCACTGCGCGATAAAATGGAGAACGGAATTTTCAAGGCCATCAAGGGATCCGTCCGCAACGGGGGAGGCGAGCCAAGGCTGCCGAACACAACGAACATCGGGTTCGACGGCGTCGAGGCTGAGGCGGCGTTGCTGCTGCTGGATCGCGAAGGCATCTGCGCCTCGAGCGGCTCGGCCTGCACCACCGGTTCCATCGAGCCATCCCACGTACTCGCTGCGATGAACGTGCCCCTCTCCCGGTCGAAGGGTTCGCTGAGGTTCAGCCTCGGCATCGAAAATACAGAGGAGGATGTCGATCGGTTGCTGGAGAAACTCCCACTTATCATAGAGCGACTCCGCGACGCCTCACCCGAAGCGCTTGGCCAAGCGGGGGAACCGCTCGCCGCTGCCTACTAGCCAAGCGCGGCGATGGTTGCCTTCATCGCTTCCTCGTTTTCGAGCATGCTTTCCACCAGCTTGAATTGAACCCGAGCCCGGTCGAGGTTTTGCCCTTCGCGATGCACCCGGAAATAGGTGTCGCCGTTTAAGTGGTCAGTGAGGAACCGCACGCCAAGTTGAAATGTGATCACCTTGCCGGCCTGGGCGAGATAACCTTTCTCTGCTTCACTCAAAAAATCGTTGGCTTCACTGAGGTAGCCCTTGGCTAAGGCGTCGAAAAAATCCATTCGCATAGTCACCTTATCGAGGTCGCGCTCGTCCTCGTCGGCTGGGCTGGTCAGCGTCCGCACCATGTCGCCAAAGTCGTAGTGGATGAGCCCCGGCATTACGGTGTCGAGATCGACGATGCACATCACTTCATCGGTTTCCTGATCGAGCAACACGTTGTCGATCTTGGTGTCGTTGTGCGTGATGCGCTGCGGCAGTTCGCCCTTGGCCTGTGCGTCGGCAAAAATCTGGACGATGCCCCGGTTGGCTCGGCAAAAATCAATCTCCGGTTTTGTTGCCTCAACCCGGTTTTGTTTGTCTTCCGTAACCGCCTTTTCCAGTGCGTCGATTCGTAAAACACCGTTGTGAAACTGCGGAATGGTTTCCTGAATTCGCTCCGTCGGCAGGTCGGCGAGTCGTTTTTGAAATAATCCAAACGCCCGTCCCACCTGCTCGGCTTGCTCGGGTTTTTCGGCAACGTGACTGGATTTGACGCGTTCAATGAACACGTAGGCGCGCCAGTAGTTGCCGGCGTTGTCCATGTAGTACGAGGCGCCACCCCGGGTGGGAACCAGCGTCATTGTGCGGCGGGTCAGGTCAGCGGAACTTTCCGAGGCGATTTTTTTTCGAAGGTGCTGGGTGGCTTCCTTGACGTTTTGCATCACCACCGCAGGCTGCTGGAAAACGTGGTGATTGATACGCTGAAGGATGTATCGGATCGGGCTACCTCCTTGGCGGCAATTGATGATGTAAGTGTCGTTGATGTGGCCCTTGGTCCACGCGTACCCATCCACAAATTCAGCCACGATTTGGAACTGGCCGACCAGCTTCTCAAGGTTGTACCCGTTTACCTCACTCACGTCCCCGTTGATTCGTCTGTTTTGGCAACCAGTTCAAGCGGTTTTTTCCGCTTGGCCAAGCGCTTGGCCAAGTTCAGGAGCAACCGAGGCTCTCGCCGCAGTTGAGGCACTTGAAACAGGCGCCATTGCGCACGGTCACATTGCCACAGGTCGGGCAGGTCGGTGCGTCCTCCATGAAATGCGCCACGGACTGGCTGATCGCTGATCCTTCGTGCGAATGTTCATGAGCGGCTGCATGCGCAATGGATTCCCCGTCGCTGCCGGCTACCGGCAGTTCAACCACCGGCTTGTTGAGCCGCTTGGCCTGCTGTTCCTGTAACCCGGGGATATTCAACTCCTGCTGACCAGCCCCGTTCCCACGGGATTTCTCGACGAACCCCGGAATGAATTGCGATCCCATCCAGCGAAACACGTAATCGATGATCGATGAGGCCCGTCCGATCTGGGGGTTCTTCGTGAATCCTGACGGCTCGAACCGCTGGTGGCTGAATTTGCGAACGAGAGCATCGAGCGGCACGCCGTATTGCAACGAGATGCTTGTGAGCGCCGCCACGCTGTCCATCAAGCCACCGATGGTGGAGCCTTCCTTGGCCATGGTGATGAACATCTCACCGGGTGTGCCGTCCTCGAAAAGACCGATAGTGAGGTAGCCCTCGTGGCCCGCGATATCAAATTTGTGGGTGACCGCCGTTCGTGTCTCGGGTAGCCGTCGCCGGAGAGGTTGGTCGATCTGTTTTTGCAGACCGACCAACTGTTCCTCCAGCTCCTGGATTCGCTCGTCCACCGCCGGGGCGGAATCCTGTACGGTTCCCTCTCCGGTTTTCGCGGTGTTGAGCGGCTGGGATCGCTTCGATCCGTCACGATAAATCGCAACGCATTTCAGCCCCAGTTTCCACGCCTGAACATAGGCGTCTGTGATGTCCTCAACCGTGCATTCCTTGGGCAGGTTCACGGTCTTGGATATCGCGCCGCTGATAAACGGCTGGGCAGCGGCCATCATCTTGAGATGTGCCATGTAATGAATGCTGCGTTCGCCGCGGAACGGCTTGAACGCGCAGTCAAACACATCCAGATGCTCGGGCTTGAGCCCGCTTTGTCGGGTTTCCCCGTCCTCCTTGACGTCCTCGATGGTGTCAAATTTTTCAACGTGCGCGACGATTTCTTTGATTTCATCGTCGCTGTAGCCGAGCCGGCCCAATGCATCCGGCACAGTGCGGTTCACGATCTTCAACGTACCGCCGCCGGCGAGCAGTTTGTACTTCACCAGCGCGATGTCCGGCTCGATGCCGGTCGTGTCGCAGTCCATCAAAAACGCGATTGTGCCGGTGGGTGCCAGCACGGATACCTGCGCATTGCGGTAGCCGTTCTCGTCGCCCCTGGCCAACGCGGCATCCCAGCATTCACGGGCGGCGTCCTTCAGGTAGCCAAACTCGTCGCTGGACTGAATCTCCTCGACCGCATCGCGGTGCAGTTGCATCACGCCGCGCATCGACTCCACATTGTCCTTGGCCAACGGCTTGGCCACGTTGACGCAATGGGAATCCTTGTAACCGGGAAACGCCCCCTTGGCCCCGGCCAACTCGGCTGACTGCTCGTAAGCGTGGCCGGTCATGATGGACGTGATGGCGCCAGCCAACGCACGGCCCTCGTCGGAGTCGTACGGCAAACCGTAGCTCATCACTAATGAACCAAGGTTTGCATAACCCAGTCCCAGCGTCCGGAAAATATGGGAGTTCTCCGCAATGGGTTGGGTTGGATAACTGGCGTTGTCGACGAGAATTTCCTGTGCGGTGATGAACACCCGCACGGCCGCCTTGAACCGTTTAACATCGAACCCGCCGTCCTCGCGCTTGAACCGCATCAGATTTAACGACGCCAGGTTGCATGCGGTGTTGTTGAGAAAAACGTATTCCGAGCAGGGGTTGGTCGAGTGGATCGGCTCAGTTCCCTTGCAGGTGTGCCACTTTTGAATCGCACCGTCGTACTGCACGCCGGGATCGCCGCACACCCAGGTGCCTTCGGATATTTTATTGAGCAGATTGCCGGCGTCCTTCTTTTCAAGTTTGTCGCCGGTGGTCACGGCGCGAGTCCACCAGTCGCCTCCGTCGAGTGCAGACTGCATGAACTCATCGCTCACCCGCACAGATAGGTTTTCGTTCTGGTACATCACGCTCCCGTAGGCGTCGCCGTTGTAGGAGCCGTCGTAACCCTGTTCAATCAGCGCCCATGCCTTCTTTTCCTCGATCTGCTTGGCGTCAATGAATTCCTCGATGTCGCCGTGCCAGTCGCGGATGGTGTTCATCTTGGCGGCGCGCCGTGTCTTGCCAC
>JAPPPH010000117.1 GCA_028817635.1 Verrucomicrobiales bacterium
GGGACACCAATGGGGACGATGTCGCCGACGAGTACATCCGCATCTACACCGACCTTGGCAACGTTGAGCACTCGCTGCATGGGCTCAACTGGGGGCCGGACGGCAAACTCTACATGTCCAAGGGCAACTCCAAGGGCCTCACGCAGCCGGGCCGGATCGCACCCAAGCCATTCCGCGAACTCTGGGGAGTCGAGTCGCCAGCCGGCGCCCCCGACCTGCCGCCGGCCGAGACGTTCACACCGGAAACCTACCGCAACACCTACCACCATCCGTCGGACGACTGGGGCCGCGAGGGAGGCATCCTGCGATGCGATCCCATGGGCAAGAACCTAGAGATCACCAGCCGCGGCTTCCGCAACCCGTGGGACATGGCGATGAATGACACCTTCGATTTCATCGGCACGGACAACGATCAAAATGAGGGTGACAAGATCTTCATGCCGTTCTTCGGGGCGCACTTCGGCTGGGGACACACATGGAGTTACAATTGGTCCGACGGCAATCACCTGCCGACCGCACCGCACAGCGGACCGTTTTTCAACGGCTCCGGCACCGGCGTGATTTACTACTCACTCGACAAGTTTCCAGAGCCATATCGCAACGTGTTTTTCATCAACGACTGGGGGCGCAAATGCACCTACGTGATGCGGCCGCGCAGGAACGGTGCACTGCTCCAGAGCGACACCGGAGACGAGCCACTCGAGATTTTCGCAGATGCGAACGGTAGCCTGTTCAAGCCAAGCGACATCGAGGTTGGCCCGGACGGCGCACTGTGGATCCTTGGCTGGGGCAACGGCTACGGCGTTGAGTGGGACGGTGAACCCAAGCTCGAAAACCAAGTCAACGAGGGCCGCATTTTCCGAGTCTGGCATCGTGACAGCCCACCGGACAAGCGTGCCCAATGGCTCACGGCCAAGCGCAGCAAGCCGGTCAACGAATGGACGCGAACGGAGTTAATCGACGATCTCACCAAGCCAATCCTCGGCTGGCAAACAGATGCGCAGGATGAATTGCTCCTCCGGGACACGGCACAAATGAGCGACGCGCTCATCCGCCGGGCCAAGCACGCCCAGACTCCGGCAGAGGAAACATGGCTGACGTGGACACTGGCCCGGCACCGCGCCGGGTCGCCATGGCAAAACGCCAAGGCCGATCAGGCGCTGCTCCGCTTGGCCAAGGGCGACGGTTCGCTGAATCAGCAGGTGCAGGCTTTGCGGGCAATTCGGCTGCGCTTGGCCAAGGCCGAGGAGAAGGCCAACATGATCGCTGCGCTTGGCCAAGCGCTTGGTCATAAAAATGTGCGTGTCCGGTTCGCAGCACTACAAACCATCCGGCAAGCCAAGCTCGGGCAATTCACCCCGGACATCATCCGCTTGGCCGCAACTGAAACTGACCGCATCACTTTTTACGCTGCGTGGGGTGCCATGCGCGAACTGCTGCCGACGGACAAACTCCGCACGTTACTTGGCGATGAACGCGCCGGTGTGCGCCGGGCTGCCCTGCTCGCCCTGCTGGAGTCGCATCTCGTCACCCCAGCCGAGGCCCGACCACTGGTGAACGATCCCGACGCCGGTGTGGCCACCGTGGCCGCACTGTACCTCAGCAAGGTGGAACGCGACCTCGCGAACCTACTGCAGATCAGCCCGAGTGGTGGCGAATTCGTCGGCAGCCAGACCATCTCGATCCGGGCGAACATCAACGACACCCACTTCCGCTATACACTCGATGGTAGCGAACCCAACGGCCGTTCACGGGTCTACCGAAAGCCGTTCACCATCGATCAATCCGCCCGCCTGCGTGCCGCCATGTTTCGTGATGAAGAACAGGTCGGCCCGATCGTGAAGTTTAACTTCCAAAAAATCGATCTACCGAGTGAATCAAACAGTGTCGTCACGTTGGACACCGACGCCACCCAGCGCTCGGTGAGGGTGGCCGGCGGACTGCACGAAGGCGCCCGTGTTTACCTCGACCGAAATTATCGGTTCACAAACATCCCTGACGCACTCAAGGGCGCAGCCTACCTGATGTCCCGCAACGAAGATGCCGGCTCACGCGGGGACAATCTCGTCACTCTGACCGCCGCATGCCTCGTTGATGTGTACATCGGACACGATCGCCGCGTCGCGACTTCAGCCAAGCCGACTTGGCTGAAACTGTTCGCCCCCACCAAGCAGCAACTCCAAACCAGCGACTCACGAATGGACGTGTTTCATAAACGATTCAAGGCCGGCGAAACCATCGTGCTCGGGGGCAACACCACCGACGGCACAGACAGCGGTAAGTCAAACTATGTCGCGGTTTTCAGCCAGACGCTGCTTGATCCCCAGCCGAAACCGGTCACACAAAACGAGGTTCTCGCTGCGATGGAGCATGCAGATGCCGGCCGTGGGCGCCAAATTTTCTTCGGCCAAAAAGGGCCGCAATGCGCCACCTGCCACGAGGTCGATGGGGCCGGGAAAAACTTCGGGCCGGAACTCAGCGGCATTGGTTCACGCGATAATGCCGCCACGATCCTGCATTCCATCCTTCAGCCCAACGCCCGGCTGGTTGAGGGCTACCGCACACATATCGTCGAAATGAAGGACGGCAAAACCTACGCCGGGATGGCCCTCGAGGAAAGTGGTCTGACATTCAAGCTGGGCATGGCCGCCGGCCAAAGTATCACGTTAGACAAGAAGCAGATCGCCAACCGCACTAGTGCCGACACCTCCCCCATGCCACCAAACTTCGGGGTGCTGATGAACGCCCAACAACTGGCTGATCTCACTGCGTTTCTCGTGAACTGCAAGGACAAGGCCAAAAAAACAGCAACGCCTCCAAAACTCGAAACCGGGGTTCAATTCGAGCAGAGCGAGGGACAAGTCGCCATCCTCATCAACGGCCAAAATGTCGGCACCTATGTTCACAGCGATCCGGTCACGTTACGGCCCTTTTTCAAAAATATCCGCACACTCAGCGGGATTCAGGTCACGCGAAATCATCCACCAATCGAGGGTGTGGACGATGGCGATCATGCCTCGATGCATCCCGGCATCTGGATGGCGTTTGGTGATATTTCAGGCTCGGACTTTTGGCGCAACCGCGCGCGGGTCGTCCATGAGCGATTCATCACTCGACCAAGCGGAGGCGAGTCGCTCGGCTCGTTCTCGGTGTCAAACCGGTTCGAGACCAACGACGGCAAACTGATTTGCCGGCAGGTCGTTACTCACACAATCCGCTTGGCCAAGGGCGGCTGGCGGCTGACGTACGACTGCGAGTTCACCGGCCCGGACGATTTTTATTTTGGCGATCAGGAGGAGATGGGGCTGGGCGTGCGCTTGGCCACGCCGTTGATCGAGAAAAACGGCGGGCAGATTCGCAACAGCTCCGGGCAGATCAGCGCGAAATCAACGTGGGGACAACCGGCGATCTGGTGCAACTACTCCGGTAAGCTCGCGGGCAAATGGGCCGGCATCACCATCATGGCTAACGGCAAGACCCCGCGCGTGCCATGGTGGCACAACCGAAACTACGGCCTGATGGTGGCCAATCAATTTGGCAGAAAAGCCATGAAGCAGGGGGAGAAAAGCCAATACAAAGTGAAGTCTGGCAGCAATCTGCATCTCTCCTTCTCCGTGACCATTCACGAGCACGAGAACGCGGCAGAAGT
>JAPPPH010000046.1 GCA_028817635.1 Verrucomicrobiales bacterium
CAATGAAGATGGCCGCCCGGACTTATACGTGTGCAACGACTTCGATTCCATAGACCGTTTTTGGCTAAATGTCGGCGATGGATTTTTTCGTGAAGCTCCTGCGTTCGCCCTGAGAAACACCAGCATGTTCTCAATGGGAGTCGATTTTGCGGATGTGGACCGCGATGGATTGGATGACTTTTTCGTTTTGGACATGCGAAACCGGGATCGGGCGAAACGCCAAAACCAAATGTTACCTCGAGAGTCCTTTCAGCCTATTCCCGGGAATGTATTCGATCGACCACAGTACATGCGAAATACTTTTTACTTCAATCGGGGTGCCGGAGTTTTTTCTGAGATTGGGCAATTCGCCGGGGTGGCAGCATCCGATTGGTCCTGGTGTCCGGTTTTCTTGGATGTGGATTTGGATGGGTTTGAAGATTTGCTGATAACGAATGGTGTCGAACGGAACGCCCGCCATTTGGATACGTTGTTGGCACTCAAAAAACAGCGCGAAAGCAAGACCATGACCAACCGTGAAATCCTGCTCGCCCGAAAAATTTTCCCCTCTCAACGCACTGCCAACGTGGCATTTCGAAACACGGGCAATCTAACTTTTGCTGAGGTGAGTGATAAGTGGGGATTCGGAGACGAGGATATCTCCCATGGCATGGCCTGTGGAGATCTTGATGGAGATGGCGATCTGGATCTTGTCGTCAATAACCTCCGGGCACCGGCGGGGATTTATCGCAATAACGCATCTCACCCACGATTGGCCGTGCGACTCCGTGGCCCAAGCGGAAATACGCACGGTATAGGAGCACGGATCACCGTGGATCACGGTGACTTTTCCCAAAGCCAAGAGATGATCGGGGGAGGGCGTTACCTTTCCTCGGACGAACCGCTCAGGACATTTGCCATGGCTAAGGGAACCGCGAAACTGACTGTCAACTGGCCTGACGGGAAGCGCAGCGTCGTCGAGACGGTGCAGCCCAATCGTATCTATCTGATTGATCATCGCCATGCTAAGGACGGGGAGATTGAACCAAGTGATCAATCCCGACTTTTCAGGGAGGTGAGAATGCCCAACGGATTTCGGCATCAGGAATCTGTCGCTCCATCAAGTCAACCGTTGCTGCCTCGTGCGCTTGGTCAAGCGGGACCGGGTGTTGCTGTGGGTGACTGGAACAAAGATGGCTGGGAGGATTTGGTCGTTAGCAACGGGAAAGGGGGAGCAACGGCGTATTACCGCAATAATGGTGGCGTTTCATTTGAATTCATAAAACCTAAGTCCACCTCCCGAAATATTCGCGACGGGATGGCTGCAATTATTAACAACGGAGTAGTCATCCAATCCTATTCGAATCAGGAAGACGGGCTGGCATTCGGCGACATGATCGCCCTTGGCCAAGCGGGCAACGATCCCACTCAAAAAATAGCGGCGAAAAAATCCAGTGCAGGCCACTTGGCCATGGCCGATGTTGATGGCGACGGCGATTTAGATCTGTTTGTCGCCGGTCGGTCCGTTCCAAATCAATATCCTTCGCCGGCAGATTCTTGGGTTTACTTGAATGAAAATGGGACATTCAATTATAGTTCATCATGGTCAAAGGCATTCGAGTCTGTCGGCTTGGTTTCCTCTGCTGTATTCGCTCCCATAGACGATGACGGCCGACCAGACCTCATCCTCGCCTGTGAATGGGGCTCTCCTAAAGTTTTCATTAACAGCGGTGAAGGCTACGAGGATCGAACAGAGTCTTTCGGATTAGATACGTTCACTGGGTTCTGGAATGGAGTGGATGTGGGCGACTTTAATGGGGATGGCCAATTCGATTTTATCGTCACAAATCACGGACTGAATTCTTCGAGTCGCCCCGCGGCCGATCAGCCGGTGGCAATGTTTTATGGCGATGTTAATCAGGACGGCATTTGGGATATCGTCGAAACAGAATACGACGATGACGGCGCACTTTATCCGCGGCGGCACCTTGCCTCGTTATCCGGCGCCATGCCTTGGCTTACATCACGACTTCGAAATTATGAACACTACTCCAGGACTCCTGTTGTGAAGTTGTTTAGCGAGCCAGAGATGGAGCAGCTTCAAAAACTTGAAGTAACAACCCTCGAAAGCATGGTGTTCATCCGTAAAAATGATCGCTTCGAGGCAAGTCGATTGCCCAAAGAAGCCCAGTTCACCACTGCCTTTTCTCCAGTCATCGCTGATTTCAACAACGACGGTTTTGAGGATATCGCCCTCAGTCAGAATGAATTCGGAGTACACCGGGAGGAGTCCCGTCAGGATGCCGGTTACGGATTGATCCTGCTCGGGGATGGGAAGGGGCAATTCAGGCCCATGAGCTTTATCGAGAGCGGTTTCGTCGTTCCGGGCGAAGGCCGCGGAGCCGCCGTTGGTGACATCAATCACGATGGAAAAACGGACATCATCGTCACGCAAAACGGAGGCATCCCAAAACTCTTCTTAAATCGCACCAAATCAAACGGGTTGCGTGTAACCCTGCACGCAGGGGAGAGAAACCCCAAAGCGATAGGCGCTTCGGTCAGGATAAAATACGGGGAATCGTTGGGCCCGAGTCGTCTTGTTCGGCTTGGATCCGGTTACCTATCACAAAATGCTCCAACGCAGGTTTTTGCCAGACAGCAGAAAGCCGAAGGCATAATAGTCGCTTGGCCAAGCGGGAATGAATCTGAGTTTTTTAAGATGAAGCCCGGTCAGGATAACTTGGAGGTAATCAAGGGCAGGGGAATCGCTTGGCCAATCACCCCAGCGCGTTAAGCGAATCAACGGCCCCGCTCCATTCTTCGTTCAATTTTTCGAGGTCATCCTGCAGCACCATCAGTTCCCTGTTCAACGCAGGCGCTTCCCCTCCGTTTGAATATGTTTCCGGCTTTTCAAGAAGGGCGGCAATCTCCGTTTGCCGCGTTTCCATCTTGGTAATCTTCGCCTCCAAACGATCGATTAGTTCCTGCTTTTGCCTGCGTTGCTTCGACAACGCTTGGCGAGCTTCGGCTTCGCGTCGTTTTCTTGCTTTCGCGTCTTCTCTCTTGGGCGACGGGGTGGTCTTGACTGCAGTGCCTCCGGCTAAACTTTTCTGGGTGGAATGAGTTGAGTCTTGTCCGGTTTTATCCAGATAGTACTGATACGGGCCGGGAAAATGGCGCAATTTGCCATCCTCCACGTGAATGACGTGCTGTGCTATTTTGCGAATGAAATGAACGTCGTGGCTAATGAAAATCAGAGTGCCACTGTACTGGGAAAGGGCCTCTATCAACGTATCAATGCTGGCGATGTCCAAGTGGGTGGTCGGCTCGTCTAACAGCAGAAAATTCGGAGGGTCGAGCAATAGCTTTGCCATGGCCAGACGGCTTTTCTCGCCGCCACTCAAAATACCCACTTTCTTGAACACATCATCCTCAGAAAAGAGGAAACACCCGAGCAATGTCCTTACAGACTCTTCCGTCACTCTGGCGCGCGTACTGAGCATCTCATCCAAAACAGTACGATTGGTATCAAGCACTTCGATTCTGTGTTGGGCGAAGTACCCGCTTTGCACATTATGCCCCAACTCACGTTCCCCGCTGTTAAATTCCAGAACTCCGGCAAGAATTTTTAGCAGGGTGGATTTCCCCGCTCCGTTGGGGCCGCCGAGCA
>JAPPPH010000506.1 GCA_028817635.1 Verrucomicrobiales bacterium
TCACAGTACCCTCACCATCCAAATGGGCAGGGATTCGATGAGTTTCTCGGGTTTTGTGCAGGACATTGGAATAACTACTTCGACACAACTTTGGATCACAACGGCCAGATGGTTCCATCCAAGGGGTTCATGATTGATGCCGTGACGGATGCCGCAATTGAGTTCATCGAGAAAAACAAAACGAAGCCATTTTTCTGTTATCTCCCCTACAATACCCCGCACACACCCTGGCAGGTTCCGGATCATTATTTTCAAAAGTACATGGCCATGGGGATTGAGGATCCCAAGGTCGCCTGCGCTTATGCGATGGTTGAGAATATCGATGACAACATGGGCCGCGTCTTGGCCAAGTTGGAGCAGTTGAAAATCGCCGATGACACGATGTTTATTTTCCTGACCGACAACGGCCCAAACGGTGCCCGGTATAATGCGAACATGAAGGGTCGCAAGGGCAGTGCGCACGAGGGCGGGGTGAGGGTGCCGCTGTTCATTCGATATCCGGCGCGCATAAAACCGAATACGGTTATCAAGCCGATCACGGCCCATATCGATCTGCTGCCGACATTGATGGAGTACTGTGGAATCAAGGATTACAAAACCAAGCCATTGGATGGCAGGAGCCTAGTTGATTTGATCAATGGGAACCAATCCGCTTGGCCAAGCCGGACTCTTTTCACCGCCTGGGGTGGAACGAACTTGGCTGGCAGCAAAAAGGCGGTGCGGACGGAACGCTGGCGTGCCGTTGATGAACGCCGGGGCTGGGAGTTGTACGACATGAAAAACGACCCAAACCAATTGAAGAACCTGGCCAAGAAGCAACCCAAGCGCTTGGCCAAGCTCAGGGAACAATTTGAAGCTTGGTTTACTGAAGCCGCATCAAACGGTTTTGATACCGTTCCAATTCATGTTGGCCACGATGGCCGGGACGAGGTTGTGCTCGAGGGGCATTACGCCTATCTGCATCCCGTCAAGGGCACGCGCCCCAATCCAAAAATACACGGCATCAGTTATCACGGCCCCGCTGGCTGGGCCAACGATTGGGTGGACAACTGGACAAGCACCAAGTCGTATCCGTATTGGAACCTGAATGTCGTTAACAGTGGTGAGTATGAAATTCTGTTAAAATACGCCTGCCCACAGGACGATCTAGGAAGTGAATTACAAATCGAAGTGGGAGGGCACTCTCTCCCGATTACCGTCGACAAGGCGCACTCAGGGCCGATGCTCCCCAGCGCTGACCGTATTCATCGTAAGGAAGTGTACGAACGCAGCTGGGGGACGATTCATGCGGGCACTGTTCAACTGGAGAAAGGCTCTGCGCAATTGAAAGTTCGGACTTTGAAAATTTCCGGGAATGAAGCAATCGAGCTCAAGGCTGTTCATTTGACTCGAAAGCGTTGATTCGCAATCCATCGTTTGTTACAAACCGCGCCCCTCTTTTGGTGGAGAGGGTTCTTTTGCGGTGAAAACACCTGAAAAACAGAAACGAAATTCCGCACAGGCCAATCCCAAGGAATTCATCGAACGCAATACCTTGCGTGGGCTGCGGGCTGTCTGCCGAGACTGGCTGGTCATTGCGGGCGCGATCTCGCTTTCCATTTACATTGAACATTGGGCGGTGTGGGTCGCCTCTGTTTGGGTAATCGGAATCATGCAATTCGCCCTGGCCGAGGCTGTCCTGCACGAGGCTTCACACTACAACCTGTTTCGGTCAAGACACCTCCATCATCGTTTGCAATTCCTGTACGCTTGGCCATTCATGCAAACAATGAACGACTATCAGGCTGAACATCTGGCTCACCACAAATATCTGATGACAGAGAGGGATCAAACTTCAGTGGATTACAAGATGTACGGCTTGGCCAAGCGGGAACCAAATCTTTTTTTCATTTGGTTCATCAAGCCATTCACGTTCTACCCAACCTGGCACTATCTGCGCCACGGCAATGCCGCCTTGGATCGCGCAAACTGGTTGCCGCTTGGCCTTTTTTGGATCGCGGTTGGCGGGCTGTTTGTCGCGCTTGGCCAAGCGCAATATTTCCTGCTCTACTGGATTGTACCCTTGCTCTGGGTTTACCCGATACTGAACTACTGGTCCGAGATTGAGGAGCACTACAACACTTCCGATGGTTCCCGATCCAACCTAAGCAGGGTGATCAACTTTCTGACCCACAATGAGGGGTACCACACCGTCCATCACCGATACCCAACCATTCCGTTTTACAATCTTCCCAAGGCCCATGCTGCATTCGTTGGTGATGAATCAGACATTAGTCGGGGGTTCCTCGACACCTACCGCCAACTCCAAGCCAAACGACCAGAGCACGTCTAATAGCTTGAGCCTACGTCCGGATTCGAGCGATATTCGTCCGTGCTCAACAGCCAACGCCTGAGGATTGCATCGACATGGATCATCGTCTCCATGGCAGTTTGTGCTACTGCCGGCAGGTCGCTTGGCCAAGCGGCCGATTGGCAAAAGGGGGAAGGCTTTCTGTTCAAGGAACTAACCCTCTCCAAGGAGGGGCGTCCGGGATTCACCTCACTTTCGACCAACCTCACCGGGATCCACTTCATCAACCGACTATCCAAGGATCGTTACACGACCAACCAAATTTATCTGAACGGCTCCGGCGTGGCAGCCGGCGACTATGACGGAGACGGACTGTGCGACCTGTTCTTTTGTGGTCTCGATTCGGAGAACAAACTTTACCGGAATCTCGGCAACTGGAAATTTGAGGATGTGTCCGCAAAGGCGCGAGTGAGGGGGAGAGGGATCGCCTCCACAGGTGCCGTGTTTGCTGACGTTAACGGCAATGGCCGACTCGACCTCATCATCAACTCCGTTGGACAGGGAACTTGGGTGTTACTGAACGCAGGTAAGGATGGATTTCGCGCGATCCGTCCGATCAACCCGAGGAAAGGAGGAATGTCCATGGCCTTGGCCGATGTGGATGGAGATACGGATCTCGACCTGTACATAACCAATTATCGCACCTCGACCATCCGAGATGAGCCCGGCACAAAACTCAAGGGGCGAACCGTTAATGGCAAGCCCGAGGTTGTTTCGGTCAACGGAAAATCGTTGGAGGCAGCCAATTCCGTGGGACGGTTTACCCTGAAAGAGAACGGCAAAATTATCGAAAACGGTCAGGCGGATGGTTTATTTATCAACGACGGGAGAGGCCGCTTTACACCTGTTTCTTTTACTGGCGGCAACTTTCTCGATGAAACGGGAAATCCATTGCGGCAGCCGCTTTATGAGTGGGGACTGTCAGCGATGTTCCGTGACATGAATCGCGACGGCCGACCGGATTTATATGTTTGCAATGATTTCGAGTCACCGGATCGAATCTGGATTAATCAGGGCAAAGGTGTGTTCAGGGAGATTGATCGACTGGCGATCCGCAAGAGCAGTCACTTTTCCATGGGGGTCGATTTCGCTGATATAAATCGCGACGGGCTCGACGATTTTATCGTTGCCGACATGTTGAGTCGAAATCATGTCCTGCGGCACACTCAACTCAGCAATCGAAAGCCACCCGAATTGCAATTCGGGCGATACGATGATCGCCCCCAATATAGCTACAACACCGTATATTTGAACAGGGGCAACAACTATTATTCCGAGATTGGGTTCCACAGTGGCC
>JAPPPH010000426.1 GCA_028817635.1 Verrucomicrobiales bacterium
CCGCAAGGCAAAGCGCGGAAGCCGTCAAAAATAATCGCTGATTCATATTAAATTGATCGCCCCGGAGGCTAGTTTTTCACGACGGCAGTTCAAGGAGAATCACGGCAATTCATTCCGAAATTCCCCTTGGGTACGGCGGCCCTGTGTGATTAGAATCCGCCCATGAAATTTCAGGTATGCTCTTTGGTCATGATCGGCTTGGTTGCGGGTTGCGGTACGCAACAAACCACCAGCACCGATCCGGTTGACTCCGTGGATAGACCGACCCCAGTAGGCGCGGCCCCGGTTCAGCGCAACACCGAACCGGCCCCGGTCGTTGCCACAGCCCCGCCGCCACAGCCCGCTGCCCAATCGGTGGCGAAGATCGCGCCGCAGACCCAGTTCGAGCCCACCACCCATCCCAAAACCAAGTCACCCGAAAAAATCGTGAAAACTGACGCCGAATGGCGGGCCATCCTGTCGCCCGAGGAATACCGCATCCTTCGCCAAAAGGGCACCGAGCGCGCCTTCACCGGCAAGTACGACCACCATTTCAAGGAAGGCACCTACACCTGCAAGGGCTGCGGCACGGCGCTGTTCGACTCCACGCCCAAGGACAACTCCGGCTGCGGCTGGCCCGCCGGTTTCAAGGCCAAGGAAAACACCATCGACGAAAAGGTCGACCGCAGCTACGGCATGATTCGCACCGAGATCACCTGCAAAAAATGCGACGGCCACCTCGGCCACGTGTTCGATGACGGCCCCAACCCGACCGGTGTGCGTTACTGCGTCAACTCCGCCTCGATGGGCTTCATTCCCGCCGAGGACGAAAAACAGGCCAAGCCGGCACCCAAGCCCAACAAATAATCCCCCGCTTGGCCAAGCGCATGCCGGCACCGTTGATCTCCGTGGTGCTGCCTGTGCGCAATGCCGCCACAACCGTCGAACGGGCCGCCCGCTCCATCCTTGCCTCCACCCTTCGGGAACTGGAGTTGATCATCATCGACGACGGTTCCACCGACGACACCTCCAAAGTCATCCGGCAAATCAATGATCTCCGGCTGCGATTAATTCGACAGGAACACAGCGGTGTTTGTGCCGCCGCCAACCGAGGCACCGCCGAGGCCCACGCGCCAGTAATCGCCCGGATGGATGCCGATGACTTTTCCCATCCGGAACGGCTCGAGAAACAACTCGATCTTCTCCGGCAGTCGAACGTCGACATGGTGGGATGCCGCGTGCAAATCGTCGATGCGCTTGGCCAAGCGGTGCCCTCCCTGCAACGCTACGAACAGTGGAGCAACGCGTTGACCGAACCAGCCCGCATCGCTGCCATGCGCTTCGTCGAACTGCCCATCGTCAACCCAACCCTCATGGCCAAGCGCGAGGTATTCGAGCTGGGCTACCGCGAAGGCGCTTGGCCGGAGGATTACGACCTGTGCCTCCGCGCGCTTGGCCGGGGGAACACGGCAACCAAGGTACCGGAAGTGCTGTTCGACTGGATCGACTCCGGCCAACGGCTCACCCGCAAGGATCCGCGATACTCCCCCGAGGCATTTGACCACTGCCGACGCACGCACCTGATCGATGGCCCGCTGCGCGGCGTCCGCGAAGTCGATCTTTGGGGTGCGGGTCAGACCGGCAAACCGTGGCTGCGCTGGCTACAGGGCGAGGGATTCCGCGTCCGACACGTCATCGAGGTTTCACCAAAAAAAATCGGCACCCAAATTCACGGCGTTCCCGTGATCGCCGACACTGAGTTTCCTCCGCCCGACGGCACTCCGCTGATTATCGCCGTCGGCGCTGCCGGCGCCCGCGAACTCATCGAGGCCGAACTCACCAAACAAAACTACACCCCCGGCAGGGACGCATGGTTTGTTTGTTGATTACGAAAGTTCAACTCCTTCAGAGTTAGATCATTTTCACCCATTCAACCCAAGGTAGAACCCTTCGGTTCAACCTTGGGCTATGTTGAAAAATCCCTTCAGGATTTCGCTTCGCGCCTTCGCGTGAGCGATTGTCAATTCTCCCGCCCGCAGCGGTGTGGTAGGATCGATTACAGACTGACCTACTGGCCGAGGGGGATGCCTTGTTCGATGAGGAGCGTGGGGATGTCCTGCCGGATGGGGTACAGGATTTTGCCGTCCTCGCGCAGCAGGCCACCGTCGATTTTTTGGCCGACCTTTTCCTCCACACGATCGAGTAGTGTGCCAGCCTCGATGCGCTGGTTCAGGTCGGTGACCAACTCGGCATCCGCATGGCAGAGCGGCTGATGCGTCTCGGGGCAGCAAATGATTTCGAGAAGTTTGTCGTCCATTTTTTCGGGTTATTCTTCAACCGCCTTTTGCGCTGCGACATAGACGTCCTTCAGCGGCACATTCTTGTCGACAGCAAGTTTCCGGCATGATTCGTACTCGGGTGAGGCTTGCACGATTTCGCCATTCAACCGGCCGATCTTAACCTGCACTTGGCCAAGCGGCGTGTTCACGGTCTGCTGTTCGCGCTGGAGTTTGCGGCGCTCGGCGTTGTGCCGACGCACGCCCATCGCACTGGTTTCGCGCAGGATCATCTCGCTGAAACGATCGGCATCATCCACTGCGCATAACACGGTCAACAACACGCCGGGGCGATTCTTTTTCATCTGGATCGGCGTGTGGAATACATCCAGAGCCCCGGCGCCAAGCGCGGTCTCAACGAAGTGGCCAAGGTGCTCGGCGTTAATGTCGTCGAGATTGGTCTCAATGACAGTGACGATGTCGCGCTCCCAGTCGAGTGGGGCCGACTGGCCAAGCGCTGCGTCCGTCTGGCCAAGCACAGCGCGCAGGACGTTTGGCCGGGTGTGCATGTCACGGGTACCCAGTCCATAGCCGATGCGTTCCGGCGTCACGCCCTTCATCAGTTCAAAGCTCTCGGCAAATTCCGCGAGGATCGCGGCGCCGGTCGGGGTGACCAGTTCGTGCGGTTCGTCGCACTGGTTCACTGTCACGCCGCGTGCGCCAAGGATCTCGAGTGTCGCCGCAGTGGGAACCGGGAAACGGCCGTGGGCGCAATTCACCCAGCCGGTGCCCTCGACCACCGGGGCGGCCAGGACGCGGGGTTTGCCGAGTAATTCCAGCGCAATGCAGGCGCCGATGATGTCGACGATGGAGTCCACGGCGCCCACCTCGTGAAAGTGCACCTCGTCCGGTGACATGCCGTGCACCTTGCCCTCGGCCTCAGCCACGCGACGGAATACTGCGACCGACTTTTCCTTTACCCAGTCACTGAGTGGGCTGTCGTGAATTATTTTTTTGATGTCGGCAAAATTACGCTCATGCGAATGCCCGTCGCCGTCATGGCTGTGGGAATGCGAATGCTCATGGCTATGTTCGTGGCTGTGGGAGTGCTCGTGTGAGTGAGAATGCTCGTGCGAGTGCGTGGCAGCGTCCCCTTCCCCGGTTTCGCCATCGGCCGGTAACAGGTGGACGTCGAATTTTACGCCATCGATGTTGGCCTTGGTTTTGCGGGAGACGTGGAGCAGGTAGCCGTCGAGATTCAGCTTGGCAAGTTCAGTCTCGAGCGTGGCAGCGTCCACGCCGAGGTCGATCATCGCGCCGAGGAACATGTCGCCGCTGATGCCGCTGAAAATATCGAGATAAAGCGTGTTCATCCATTCACGGCGA
>JAPPPH010000180.1 GCA_028817635.1 Verrucomicrobiales bacterium
ATCGGGTTGGATTCAATCGCAATTGGGGAGGGGCGGCTTGGGCTGCCGCTTGGCCAAGTTCGGTTATGCACCGAGTTTTGGCAAGCTTGCCGCCGCCACCGCCTGGCCAACGCGCTTGCTTTTCTCGTCCGGCAACTGCAACTGCACCTTTTCCGCCAACTCGGGGAATTCCCCGCGCAGCACCTCCTCCGCCCGTGCCACGATCTGCTCACCGCCGCGCCCGGAGGTCACCCGGCCAAGCGCCAGTAGTTGGCTGAAGTCGTAAAACTCCGCGTACAGGCCAAGCGCATAGCCGAGGCAGATGCCAATGTCGTCGAAGATCGGAGGCACCCGCTCGTCGCCGGCCTCGTGCAATTCTTGCACATGTTTGAGCTGCACCGCCGGGTGGGCGTCCGGCAGGTCGATGCCGGCCAACTTGGCCAGGCGCACCACGCCCTGTTGCGAAAAATATTGCACACCGCAACCGATGTCGCCGGACCATTCGTCCACCGGGCCGGCCGGGTGAAAGTCCACCGGCGCAAAGGCCAGCTCGTTCAGCCAGCCGGTGATCCGGCCTTGTTGATCGAGAAAACCAACCGCCTGGCTCGAGCCCATCGCGAGGCCCAGCACACCGTTGGTCTTGAGCGACATCGCGCCGGCCAATGCGGTGACATCGCCGTCGTTGGCCACCTCGAACGGGACACTCCACTCCTTGCCAAGGCTCCGAAAAATCGGGCGGACTCTTTCCGCGAACTGCCCGTCCGGTACGCTGCGAAACAGCGACGCCACGCGGGGTTCACTGTCGACGATGATCCCGGCCGAGCTACCACCGATGGCGTCCACGCGCGGCAGCTTTTCCGCCGCGAGCTTGAGGCCCTCGTTGATCTTGGCGCGGTGCCAAGCGGGATCGGCCTCGACGCGGGGGTCCCACGGAATCTCGGTGGTGAAAACCGGTTCGCCGTCCTGCACGGCGGCCAGCTTGTAGTCGCTGGCGCCGAGGTCGAACCCGATGCGGCAGCCGTCGAGATGGCCGCCGATCGCCTTGGCCGTGTCGGTCGCCTCGGCCTCCGCCGGGTTGATTGCCTCGATGACCAACGGCCGGCCGTAGGCGCGCTGCATCATGTCGGCGTCGAACGCCCTTGCGCCGTCGGCGTTGTAGACCTTGGCCAAGCGCTTGGCCAAGCGGTCGTTGCCGTCGCTGCTGTGGATGCCCACGCGGCTCGCGCCCTGTTGCCAGAGCAGGAACTTGCAAATCCGCTCGGCCAGTCGCTCCACCTCGCCGGAATCGTCGTCGGCCGGATTCGGCAGGGAAACGCGATGCACGGAGCGGTCGCCGGGCAGGCGCTCAAGCAGGAGGGTCAGCTCGACGGCGCCGGTGCCATCGGTGATTCGCCGCTTGGCCTGACGTAAAACCAGCGAAATGGGCTGAAAATCGGGGTCGAGTGAGGGGATGAATTTCGCCCGGATATCTGATAGGTAGGAATGGTTTCCCATCGGGGCGGGGAACATAAAAACTGCAATCGGTCGTGGCAAGTAAACGATAACTTGCCCCGCGCTTGGCCAAGCGGGACACTCCGGTTTTGAGCGATTCCGCACACAACACACCGCCCCGTCGGAGCCGGGGCGCGATTAGCAATCCGGCGAACCGGTTTGAGTCGTTGTCGCTCGAGAACGACCCGGACGGAACGGACGATTTCGAGCCGTCGCCAGTTCGGACGCAGTTTTACCGGGACGCCACAAAGAGTGTGCTCACGCGAAACAACAGTCCGGATGTGCCGTTCGACCTCAGCATCAACCCGTACCGCGGCTGCGAGCATGGCTGCGTGTACTGCTTCGCTCGGCCCACACACGAGTTTCTTGGCTTTTCCTCCGGGCTGGATTTTGAGTCACGAATCATGGTGAAGGAAAACGCGCCGGAGCTATTGCGTCAGGAGTTGGCCAAGTGCAGCTACCGGCCGGAGCCAATCGCCCTGAGTCCGAACACCGACAGCTACCAGCCGATCGAGCGAAAGCTCAAGCTCACGCGCCGTTGCCTCGAGGTGTTCGCCGAGTGCCGCAACCCGGTGGGCATCGTGACGAAGAACGCCCTCGTCACCCGCGACCTCGATCTGCTGCAGGAACTGGCCAAGCACGATGCGGTGAACGTGTTCATTTCCGTGACGTCGCTCGACACGGAACTGCGCCGCATCCTCGAGCCGCGCACCTCTCCACCGGCGGCCCGGTTGAACGCAATCCGCGAATTGTCCGGGGCCGGTATCCCGACCGGCGTCCTCGTGGCACCAATCATCCCGGCGATCAACGACCACGAGATCCCGAAGATCATTGCCGCCGCCGCCGACGCCGGGGCGAGCAGCGCCGGGCACGTGATCCTGCGCCTGCCGCACGCGGTCGCGCCGATGTTTGAGGAGTGGCTGGATCAACATTTTCCCGACCGAAAGGATAAGGTGCTGAATCAAGTGCGATCGATGCGGGGCGGGGAGCTGTACGAGAGCCAGTTCGGCAGGCGTATGACCGGCAGTGGCATCCACGCGGAAAAGATCATGCAGATGTTCGAGATCGCCGTTCGTAGGGCCAAGCTGAATGGCCAGCGGCACGAATTGTCCACAGCAAACTTTCGCCGCCCCCAAGGCGACCAACTGGATTTGTTTTGATTACTTCACGCCCCTTGCCAGCTTGAAGAGGGCGACGAGGAGGAAGAGGGCGCCAACGGGGAGCAGAATGATCCCCAGCCCCGGCTCCGCGCCGTGGGTGACGAGGCCGCCGAGGATGAAGCCGCCGGGGACGAGCAGCGTGGCGGCGGTCAGGCAGCGGGAGACCAGTTGGCGAACGGACTCGGCGAGGTTCATCCGGGAGAGGCCAGCGGCGAATGCGATGTTCATGAGCGAGAGCAGCGTGCCGTGGGCATGGCCCAGTCGAAGCATGAGCCGGTGCGTCTCGTTGTCGCCGGTGTCCATGTACCAGCCGACACGAAATGCGAGGAAGGCTTCAAGCAGCACGCCGAGGCAGACGAAGACAAAGAGCGACCACCAGCCGAATCTGAAATGACGCAGCTCCTCGGGCAGGCGAGCGGGTGCGGTGGCGGCCGGCTTGGTCGGGGGTGTCTGGGTTTGTTGTTCGCTGCGTTCGCGGCGGGTTGGTTTTTGTTTACTCATTCCTGGAGGGTCATCGGACGGTTGTTGCGCTTGGCCTCGAGGCGCCGGGCTTCGGCCTCGATCGGTTTGCCCTGTCCGTCAATCAACAGTTCAATCTGCTGGGCGACACCGGTTTGTTTGGGCAGTTGTTTTTCCCAGCCGTCCCGGGCTTTTTGAATCTGCGCGGTGCGCTTGGCCAAGGGCGCGGCGTAGTCGAACTCCGCCTTGGCCAACCGGGGGTCGGCTTGAAGGGATTTATGCGCGATGTAACGTATGGCGGAGTAGGGGTCGTCCAGCGTGCGTAGCAGCCAGCCGGCCTGCCAGTCTCCGCCGGAGGCCTGGCGTGCCGGTTCCCAGCCCATGTGCCAAGCGGCGATGGCGCGTTGGCCGGCATCACCCTTCAGCAGCATCTCAAGTACGGAGGAGACGCGCTTGGCCTCGCCGTCCAGCTTGGCCGGTTCGTGGTTGTACCACTTGGCCAAGTGCTCGTTGGTCCAGTCGAGTGACTGGTTGA
>JAPPPH010000493.1:0-688 GCA_028817635.1 Verrucomicrobiales bacterium
CTACATAAACAATCATATTAGGAAAAATGGCTGAAAAAAGTTCATTTCGCCGCGGAAACAAGCGCGGCATGAGATTCAAACCCTCCGGCGGCCTCAACCGTCGTCCCGACCGCTCCGGCCTCAAAGCCCGGGCAACTGTTGAGACGGTCGAGACGCCGCAGGATGAAATCTACGATACAAAACAACACGAGAAGGAAATCGTTCGCGCCGAAAACAAGGCGCACGGACTGCCGCCGGATACCGATACCGATTCGGCCAAGGCGCAGCGTCAACTCAGCAACGAGGAAAACGGCAACGGAGGTCCCAAGCCCAAGGGCAGGCGATCGCGTGGCAAAAAAGGGCAGAAGGGCGATGGTGATTTTACACCGGTTGATTTGCCGGAAGAACCCGCCAAGTCCGTCTCGGAGAAAATTCAACGCACCGCGAAGAAATTTGTCAGCAAGGTGAAGGGAATATTCCGGCCGATACAGCACTCCCACAAGGAGATCCTCGTCAATGCAGAGTCCCTGGAGACCCGTGTTGCGGTGACGGTCAAGGGGCAACTTGAGAACCTGACCATCGAGCGCGTGGACGACCCGCGAATGGTTGGCAGCATCTACAAGGGCAAGATTCGCAACCTCGAGGATGGACTCAAGGCGGCGTTCGTCGATATCGGCTACGAAAAGAACGCGTTCCTGCATTACTGGGA
>JAPPPH010000493.1:698-3599 GCA_028817635.1 Verrucomicrobiales bacterium
TTACTGGGACATCATCCCCAGTCCGCTCGATTCCTCCTACGACGTGGTTGATCGCGGTAAAAAGAAAAAGTCCAAGCCTAAGATCACCAACAAAGATATCCCGAAAAAATATCCTGCCGGGACGGAGTTGATCGTTCAGGTAACCAAGGGGCCGATCGGCACCAAGGGGCCACGCGTGACGACAAACGTTCTCCTGCCGGGGCGCTATCTTGTGCTGCTGCCGAACTCCGAGCAGTCCGGTGTTTCCCGGAAGATAGAAAACAAGGAGGAGCGCTCTCGCCTGAAGAAAATCGTTCGCGAACTGAACATTCCGGATGGCATGGGTGTGATTATTCGCACTGCTGGGCAAAACCAGCGCAAAGGATACTTCATCCGTGACCTGAAAATTCTCCTCGATACCTGGGAGGAAATCACCGGCCGGGTGCAAAGCCAGCAACCGGGGAGTTGTGTCTTCGAGGAACCGGATCTTATTGAGCGCACAGTCCGCGATTTCCTAACCGAGGACATCGAGCGAATTGTCATCGACAACGCATCCGAGACTGACCGAGTGAAGGATCTCATCGGGCGCATCTCCAAGCGATCCGTTGAGAAGGTGCATCGTTACGCTTCGTCCGAACCCATCTTTGATCGCTTCGGAATCACCCGGCAACTGGAGACCGCATACCTGAGGCAGGTGTCACTGCCAAGCGGCGGTTACATCATTATCGATGAAACCGAAGCGCTTGTTGCGATCGACGTCAACACCGGCAGTCATCGCAATAAGAACAACAACAAAAAGGAACAGGACAAAACGTTGCTGCGGGTAAACCTCGAGGCGGCGGAGGAAATTTGTCGTCAGCTTCGCCTTCGCAATATCGGCGGCCTAATCGTGCTCGACTTCATCGATATGAAAGCGCCGCGCGATCGGCGTGAGGTGTTCCAGCGGATGCGCGACGGGCTGCGTAAAGATAAGGCCAAGACTCATGTGCTGCCTATCTCCGACCTTGGTCTGATGGAGATGACGCGCCAGCGCCAGTCGGAGAGTGTTCGCGACACGGCCTATTCTGACTGCAACCACTGCAGCGGCCGCGGCAAACTCAAGAGTTCACTGACAATGAGCGTGGACATCCAACGCAAGCTCGGGGAGATCATCAAGAAACGCGACAAACTCGAGCAGCGTCGTGAGCAGGAGGCCGATTTTAATCTGCGCGTAAACGTGCATCCCTCGGTGCTCGATCGGTTGCGCAACGAGGATGAGGATATCTTCATCGACATGGAGAAACGTTACCTCGTGAAAATCTCCTTTCGGGCTGAAAAGGGGATGCATCCCGAGGAATTCGAGGTCTACGATGCCACCTCGAACAAACGCTTGGCCAAGGTGGATCGGTAAGCAGTTTTAAACGAAAGGCGTCCTTCAAACGAGGGGCGCCTTTTTTTGTGCCTGGCCAAGCGCTTGGCCAAGCGGCGACGAATCATAGCTGGTCGACGGCAACGACGCGCACGACCTCTTCCATGCTCGTGACACCGCGTTGCACCTTGGCCAAGGCGTTTTGCCAAAGGGTGGTCATGCCTTGTTCGATGGCCAAGTCACGGAGTTTTCGGGTTCGCATTTTTTGGATCACCCCTTCGCGGGTCACCTCATCAGACATAAGCAGTTCAGTGACTGCCACTCGGCCGTGGTAACCGGTGTCGGCACACTGGTCGCAACCCTGACCGGTGTAAAACGTGGTTGCCTGCGAGAAATCATCCGGCAGCAGGCCAAGTTGCTCTGCGTTGGGCTGGGTTTCGACCTTGCAATGCTCGCATATCGTGCGGAGTAAGCGCAGGCCAAGCACGCCGGCGATGCTGGATGCCAACAGGAACGGCTCGATGTTCATGTTGATCAATCGGGCGTAAACGCCGGCCGTGCTGTCGCTGTGGATGGTGCTGATGACCATGTGCCCGGTCAGGCCGGCCTGCACAGCGATGGAGGCAGTCTCCGGATCACGTATCTCGCCGATCATGATGGCCTCGGGATCCTGTCTCATCAACGACCTTAGTGCCTTCGGATAAGTGAACCCGCGCGAGTTGCTGATTTGCGATTGGCTAATCATCGGCAGGTTAAATTCAACCGGATCTTCCACCGTGCTAATGCTGACGGTGGGGCCATGGGTTTCTACCAAGTGACAGAGTGCGGAGTAGATGGCTGTAGTTTTGCCGGAGCCTGTGGGGCCATTCAAAAGTATCAAACCGCTTGGCCGGCGAATGAGCTTCATGAATTGCTCGAGCGTTTCCGGTTCGAAACCAAGCGTCTCGAGGTCGAAACTTCGGTTGCGCGGATCGAATAAGCGGACCACGACCTTTTCGCCGCGGACGGTTGGGAAAACGGAGACTCGCAACTCGACGTTGCCGAATTCCGGGCTGGCCGGCGCGCGGCCCTCCTGTGGTAGTTCCGACTCGTACGTCACGAGGTCGGACATGACTTTGATTCGACCTGTGATTCGGTCAAGCAACTCGAGCGGCAGATGTGTCAACTCCTGCAGAATTCCGGACACTCGGATGCGAACGGCGATGGTGTTTTCCCACGGTTCAATATGGATGTCACTTGATTGCTGCCCGACCGCGTCGAGGATGATGTTGTTGACGAGAATTGCGATGTCGATGTTTTCGATCGTATCGACGGAACGCAGATAATTCGTGGTTAAATCCATGGGCTGGGCAATTGGTAGGTGTTCTTCGGGGAAACGCCACTCTTTTTTAACCACCGATACCGCTCATGGAGCGTTCCGGTTGGACGAATCCGGGTTGACCGATCTGGTGTCCGGTTTCCTTTTTCCAAACGATTCGCTGTAGCTCTGCAGCGAGTTCGTCGTCTGTTGCCTCGCCGCGAAGGAGCGGTTTCAGGTCGTGTTCATGGACGCTGAAAAGGCAGGTCCGGTTTAT
>JAPPPH010000098.1:0-474 GCA_028817635.1 Verrucomicrobiales bacterium
GCCGAACAGTTGTTAAGCTGTCACTTGCTCCGGCAATTAGGAAGACACCAACCTCAGACACACTATGAAGAGCTGCATTTGATGGTGCCCCGAATTTCAACTCATCGCCTATCGAGTACCAGTCCCCTGAACCAAGGCTAGCGCTTATTTCATTCCAACCGTCGGAATTTGGGAGTTGATCAATGTCATACATAAAAAGCTGGTTAGACTCACTTGACAAAAAGTAAAAACTTACCGAAGTAAGGTTTGAATTTTGGGAGACCCAAATATCTGTGGAAATCCGTTTAACTCTAGGATCATTGTAATTACCGGTGAAAGCCCCCTCCATGACGCCGTTGTTTGCAAAAATCCATACGTTTTCATCCTCTAATTTTACCTCGAGACTTTTAGTTTCGGCGGACCAGTTCGGAAAATATATTTACACTTCAACATCAATATTCCAAGTCCGTGTATTTTCGTTTGTAGAAAATTGTT
>JAPPPH010000098.1:484-3603 GCA_028817635.1 Verrucomicrobiales bacterium
ATCCAACCAAGCCGCATCTTTTCCTGAACTCAGATACTTATCCTTCTTATAAACCCATCTTAACTGGTGTCTGCTGGATCCAATAGAGATGCTCATTTTATTCCAGTCAACCTCACCTGATATTCTTCTTTTCTCAGAGCCGTCGATAAGTAGGGCCAAGTAATCCCAATCAGTTTCTGAGGATACTTTCCACTGAAAACTCAGCACCCCCGGCCCCTGGATAGTGGTTTGAACCCATGACTGCTCATTGTTATGGATTGTCCCTGACTGCGCAGAACTCGAGTTCGCAATCGAAGCTGTCGCCATTTGTCCTGTCCAATTAGCATCACCACCATTACTCCAAATCAACATGCTTGCATCAAGTGCTTCTGCCAATGGAATAACATCAATAAATTGAAGTTCTGCACTTAAACTTGTTACAGAGCCGTAGTTATTTGAAACGACAACATAATATTTGCCCGAGTCATTATCTCTTCCCGCATTTTTTAATGTTAATAACGATTGATTCTCGCCTGAAATAGGTTTTCCATTGAAATACCACTGGTAATCCAATGGGCCAGTTCCGATTGCATCAACACTAAACGACACATCAGATCCAGGTTCGATTAATATACTTTTTGGCTGCACGACAATGGAGGGTTTTTTGGTTTGATTTCCGGTTTCACTGCCTATTCTACCCTCAATCCATTCAACATACTTTGATACCCTTGCGTAAATGCCGTATTTATTTGCTCTGGCACATCCATGACCCCAACTCACAACACCGACCTGCAACCATTCGCCGTCTTCTTTGACTATAAGCGGCCCTCCGCTGTCTCCCTGACATGAATCTTTGCCCCCTTTGGAATAACCTGCAGCAAGCATTTCCTGTGTGATATCACCACCATATGACTGTGCCTTATTTGCAGTCGCATTACTTACAATTGGAAGACTTACCTGCCTTAAAACATCAGGGTAATCACCGTCCTCCCACAATGCCCCCCAGCCTATGACCGTTGCATTTGTGCCGGTTTTTGGGAGTGAGCTTCTATTGTTTAGATTTAATAATTGGACATTATTTACCGGTCTCTCCAGTTTCAATAGAGCCACATCGTTGACCATTGTGTCATCATCGTAATCAGGATGAATGATAACCTTCGATACTCTGATTTTTTGACTTACCTCGCTGAGCCTGTGGGCCCCGACCGCAACAGTATATATTTTGGAACTTCTCGCATTTCGCGATCGGTCAACAACACAGTGAGCGGCTGTAAGCACCCATTGAGGGGCAATCAGGGATCCTCCGCACCAGTGAGAATCGTATTTATTCAGGGACACAATCCACGGCCAGTCTGTTTTGTTAGCTATCTCGCCACCAACAATCAACCGCTCGTATTTTGATGTGAACTTTGCGTCAATCGAATCAACATTGATAACTCCACCACAGCAATCTTCGGTACTGTATTCGATATTATCGCCACTTCCCATTACGTTAAAAGTTAGAAACAAAATACAAAACAATGTCGGAATTTTAGAATTACCAATTATATTGTTATTCATTTGAGGAACAAAGTTTGAAGTGAGGCAGAGGAAGTGGCGACCCCTACGGGACTCGAACCCGTGTTACCGCCGTGAAAGGGCGGTGTCCTAACCGCTAGACGAAGGGGTCGCTCCGTCAAAGGGCGAGAGAATCTATTGGCTTTTCCTGATTTGTCACGAAAAAGATTTCATTTTCTGAAATTAAGTTGGAACCGGTTTTTCGGCTTGGCTTGCAAACGGCTTGGTTGACGGGCCAAATTGGGGGAGAGCAACCATGCCAAAGGCTGCCATTAACAACTTTCGAATCCTTGCCATCGGGCTGCTGACGCTTGCCTTGGATCAGCTCACGAAGTGGATCGTGGTGCAAAAAATCCCCGGACCGGCGCACGGTGCCGAGGCGCCGATTGTGGTGATCGATGGTTTTTTTGAGTTGGTTCATTACGGCAACACCGGCGCGGCGTGGAGCATGTTCAGCGGGAACAATTTTTGGCTGGCGATTTTCTCGATGGTGGCGCTGGTGTTCCTCTGGGTCTGCCGCCGACAATTCGGGGTGGAGACGACGCTGGGGCAGGTGGCGCTTGGGTTGATGCTTGGTGGCGTGGCCGGCAACCTGATTGACCGAGTTGTGCATCATCATGTCGTGGATTTTTTGCAGTTTTACATCCCATTCCGGTTTCCGGCGTTCAACGTGGCTGACAGCGGCATCTGTGTCGGTGTGGGGCTGATGTTCCTGTTGTCCTTTCGCAAGCCGGACCCGGGCGAGACGTGGGCGGAGAAGGGCAAGATTCCCGCGGACTCGAAGGAGTTGCTCACGGCGGAAGAGGAAAGCGAGGGGTGAGCGGGGCGGCCGTCTATCTCACCGGCGCGACGGCGAGTGGCAAATCTGCGCTGGCGCTGAGCTTGGCCAAGCGCCTGGGCGGCGAGATCGTTTCGGTAGACTCGATGCAGGTTTATCGTGGGCTCAACATCGGCACGGCCAAGCCAAGCACTGCGGAGCAGGCCGAGGTGCCGCATCACCTGATCGATGTTGCCGGATTGGATGAGGCGTTTGATGCCGCGCAATTTGTTCGCTTGGCCAAGCGGGCGGAGTCTGAGATTCGTGAGCGGGGAAACCGTGCTATTTTTTGTGGCGGCACCGGGCTTTATTTTCGCGCGTTGCTGGAGGGGTTGGGGGAGAGTCCGCCCGGCGATGAGTCGTTGCGCGAGTTGCTGACTGCGATGCCGATGGAGGAGTTGGTCGCGGAGTTGACGGCGAAGGATCCACGGGCGGCGGAGCAGGTCGATCTGCAAAACCCGAGACGGGTGGTGCGTGCCGTGGAGGTCATTCGCCTGACCGGCCGGCCGTATTCCGAGCAGCGAAGAGGTTGGAATGAATCCAGCCAGACGGCAAAAATTTTCTTCTGCGTTTGTTCAACGCGAGGTGGATGAGTTGAACGGGCGCATTCACTCGCGGGTGGACGCGATGTTTGAGCAGGGGTTGGTGGAGGAAACCAAGCGCTTGGCCAAGCACGGTCTGCGCGAAAACCGCAATGCCTGTCAGGCGCTGGGCTACCGACCAGAACGCCATCGACTTTGAAACCGTCCTGCTCGCGTCATTCGAC
>JAPPPH010000361.1:0-813 GCA_028817635.1 Verrucomicrobiales bacterium
ATCTCACCCGTTGTGGCCTCGGTAGCCGTCGTCTTTTGCGGATTTTTGATTGCGACACCTCCTGGCTTTACTCGTGAGGCAGACTTGGGTTTCCGCCGGGCTGAAGTGGATTTCACCACTCTGGAGGGGGTGGCTGGTTTGCGTGCTGTAGTCGAACTCACTTGGTTGGAGGCACCCGCTGCCGGCTTTGTGGCCTTGCTGGCGACAGGCCGACCCGGACGGCGGGCAGGTCGCGACTTGGCACCGGGACGAGTGGGCTTGGTGGATGGGCGCTTGGCCGTGGCAACACGTTTGGGCCTTGCGCCCGGACGGGTGGGCTTGGCCGTTGGTCTGCGGCCCGGTCTGGTTGGCCGACCCACTGCCGGAGGCTTGCCAGGGGCGCCTGGCCGAACTACCACCCGCGAGATTTTCTTCTCTGGCTCTTCCGTGAGCTCAAATTCGTTGATCGTCAACTGACCGTCCTGATTTGCATCCAGATTTTTCAACACCTGTACTGCAGCCTCGATCTCAGAGAGGGAAATGTACCCATCCAAATCCACATCCAACGCCGTGAACAGTTTTGACGGCTTGGGCGTGACCTTGACAATCGTGGGCTTGCCCTTTGGGGCCGCTTGGCCTGCGGGGGATGCCTGTTTTTCGACCGGTTTTGCTGCCGCCGCCGGCTGCGATGAATCCTTTCCTTCCTGCTGAGCACTGGCCGAGAACATGGCCAGACAGAAAGCCGTCAAAGTCACTATTTGTTTTTTCATTGGATTGATTTTTTCAGGTGCATTCACGCAATCATCTCGTTTGGGTAATCTGATTGGCCGGCCT
>JAPPPH010000361.1:823-3598 GCA_028817635.1 Verrucomicrobiales bacterium
ATTTATGCCCCGCTTGGCCAAGCGCTTGGTCAAGCCGCAACACTGGAACGGCTACTCAGCGCCTTCTCCACCCAACTCGTTGATTCTCTTTACGATCTCTTCACTGTCGCGGTTGAATGCGTCCTCGAACTCAGGGTAGTAGTTGATGATCTGGTAAAAAAAACGGGCCGTGTCGTAGTCTACGATGTGGTACTTATCCCTCAACTCCTGCTCGGTCGGGAAGGTGATCTGACGTCCCACTCGGAATTCACGAATGGTCACCGGCATCGAGGGGTTGAGCGACAGGATGCGCTTTAGCACCAACACGCCTTTCAACACATCCAGAGCCGAGGCTCCGCGAACCCCTGGTGGAGCCACTGCAGTCGAAAGCAGGATGGTGTTCCTGTTCAGGTCATCCGAGTTTAAAACGCTGATTTGTTCAACGTAATTTGCCGGGTTCTTGATATTCGTACGACTGATCAACGCACGGGGATGTTCGAATGGCCCGGCTGTCTTTGATTTATGATCCGCGTAATCCAACACCAACGCATTTGCATCCGATTGGTTCATAGACGCCAACAGGTTGTGGAGAAAAAGCGTTTTGAATTTGTTCCCGTACTCCGCCCCGTCGTTGGCTTCAAAAATCAAGATGTGGTCATCGGAGATGTTTTTGTGAAAATTGGATTTGTGAATGATCTCCCAGATCATCCTGCGGACGATCACTTCCTCACCCGGCACCTTGTCTTTCAGGTAACCGTAAATAGGCTCGGTGTCGGAGACTTCAGGGTGATTATCCTGAAACGTCTTCAACTCATCCAGTATTTGTGTGTAGTAATTGCTCTGCGTAGCGAAGCTCAGGTCAAACACATCGTCATCGCGGATGCGGTAGGCGTTGCGAAATAGGACGTGATCAAACGAGTCGAACGTTTTTGAGTCCTTGGGGATGACATAGCTGAATGATTTTTCACCGGTATCGATCACGTGCGGCGTCAACACGACGATCACCTCCCGTTTGTCGTCCTTTTTCACGCTACGCTTGAACAGGTTACCCACGTAGGGAATCCGTGAGAGGAAAGGGATTCCGGATGACGAGTTGCGTTTATCAGCAGAGATTAATCCGCCGACAATGAACGGTGTGTTATCAGCCACACGGACGAACGACTGGACCTGCCTGTTCTCGATCACGGGTGCCAGCATGAACCCCGTGTCGCTGGTCTTGGGAATGTTCTCGGCCGAATTTACCGAACTAACGATCGTCTCGACCTGCATGGTCACCTCGGAACCGTCCTCACTAAGGCGGGGCCGGAGGTTTAACACTATCCCGGTTTGGATGTATTTCACCCCGGAACGAACGTGGTTATTCGTGGCGACAGCCTGTGACGTCGGCACCTGTTGTCCCACCTGAATTCGAGCCTGCCTGCCGTTCAAGACGAGTACTGAGGGATTCGACAAAATCTCCGCCTGACCATTCTGAACCATCGCCTTGAGGCCAGCCGAAAATCCCTTCCAGTTTTCAATGGCGTTGTCGAAATTGCCAACAAACGGCATGAGCCCCTTTTGATCCACATTTGTCGACAGTGAAAAATCCTTACGCACAAGTGCGAAGTTCGTTCCAAGTTCATTCAATTTGTTCGTATCCACTTCCACAACAAGCGCCTCGATCACGACCTGCCGGGCCGGCACATCAATGTCGTTACGGAGTAATTGAAGCAGCGAATGCAACTGCTCGGGGTAGGCCTTTTCGTAAAGAATGAACAGTCGTTGCTCCGGTGCGCCAGTCGTCTGTTGGTGCAAATACGTCCCCCCAAGGGTATCTCCCAACTCGGCAGTCTTGCTACTGCCGCCGTCTTCCGACGGTTGAAACAAACTCGTCTTGCTGGCATCGATCAACTTGATGACCAGCGGATAACTGTCCACTTCCTGAACCATGGAGTAAATGTTCTCCGTTTTCATCTCCCCCTGTGAGGCCGAAAATTCCACAGTCGCATATCCCAGTGCCTTAAGGAGCGCGATCACACGGTCGCTCTGCATGTAGCTCAGGCGGTAAGTTTGAAAATCAAGATCGCTCTCCGGCGATCCGATGGCTGGCAGCGGGGCGTAATATTCCTCCTCCTCGACCGCTTCGGCATCCGCCACGGGAGCTTCCTCCTGTGCGTTGATCGCCGAAGGCATCAACCCAAGGCCAAGGCTGAACACCAACGTCATTATGCCACTGCAGATGACTTGCATTCTATTTTTTGTTTTCATCCTGTTTTTGAATTCGGGCGGATTGTTCGCGGATTCTGCGGACGAGAATCTTCAGGAGACTCTCTGTCACATCGAATTGTTTCGAAAGGATCCGGTGGAACGAAGCCTGCCTGATGACCAGCAAAAGGCAATCCGATTTCGCCTTGGCCGAGGCCGAGCGCGTCTCCCCATCGAGGATGCTCAACTCGCCGAAGAATGCCCCTTGCGGCAACTCAGCAATCGTCTCGCCCTCGTCATGAATGCTCACAGAGCCATCGGCGATGACGTACATGCTGTCGCCACGGCTTCCCTTCTCAAAGATCGCTTGCCCTGCGAGATAGTTGACCTCGTCCGCCGCCTCTGCCACCCAGGCGAGTGTGTCCGGCGGCATTGTGCTAAACAGTGGCACGTTTTTCAAAAACAGGATTCGTTGAACAGTAATCATACTTTTATCAGGCTGAGTTTGCGCTTGGCCAAGCGGACGACGGCGGCGCAGGAGTCAGCAACGGATCGCCTGCACTGCTCCTCTGCCTCGCGGCCGGATTCGTTCGAGAGGAAAACTTCCAGCGC
>JAPPPH010000032.1:0-623 GCA_028817635.1 Verrucomicrobiales bacterium
GGGGGAAGCACTCACGACGGCGAAGAGGAAATCCTCGCCCGCTTGGCCAAGCGCCTGGCGCTTGGCCTGATCAGAAATCAAGCTGTCTAAGGCCGCCTCAAGTTCCTGTTCATCAGCGACTTGGATCGCAGCGTCGTTGGCCAGAAACTTGGCCGTGATCTCGGCAAAGTTGCCCATGTTCGGGCCAAAAACGATCGGCTTGGCCAAGCCGGCCGGCTCGATCGGGTTTTGGCCGCCTTGGGCGGTCAGACTTTTTCCGACGAACACAGCCGTGGCGACCTCGTAAAAATATTTCAACTCGCCGGTGGTGTTGACCAGCAGACACTCCAAGCTGCCTTCCTCCAGCGACTCCATGTTGTTGCCAACCTCATTACGGAAAAGAAACTGCACACCCAGCTTGGCCAAGGCGTCGCCCACCTCGCGTCCGCGCTCGTGATGGCGCGGCACCAAAATCAGAAACAGGTTGGGATGCCTTTCGCGCTGGCGCTTGGCCAAGCGGGCGAGGATTTCCTCTTCGCCGTCGTGAGTGCTTCCCCCAACGATTACCGGTGCCCCCTCGGGCACTCCCAGTTGGCGCAGCATTCGCTGGACGTCGGTACGGTGTTCGCGAACGATTTTCGTTC
>JAPPPH010000032.1:633-3595 GCA_028817635.1 Verrucomicrobiales bacterium
ACCCCCGTGAAGCCGGCAAACAAACTGCGGAACACTAACCCAAATCGCCGGTAGCCCTTGAATGATTTATCGGAGATGCGGGTGTTCACCAAAAAGTGAGGAATCTTCCGCGACTGCAACCCCCAAAGGAAGTTTGGCCAAATCTCCGCCTCGACCAGGACAACCGCCTTGGGCTGGATGGTGGCCAGCGCGCGCCGGACATGAGAACGGCGGTCGATCGGGTAATAGATTTTACTGACCTCGGCCGGGAGTTTTTTGCGCAGTTCAGCCATTCCGGTGGACGTGGTTGTGGAGACCACGACCTTAAGGTTAGGGAGCCGTGGATTGAGCGCCTTGATGAGTTGCACGCAGATGTTCACTTCGCCCACGCTGACTGCATGTAACCAGATCACATCCCGGTTGGTGATGGATTGCTTGAGTTTGGTCGAGTACTTCCCCAAGCGCTCACCGAAGCCCTGCCGCCACCCGCCGCGACGCCTCATGCGAAGAAAATAATACGGCGCCGACAGGCAAAACAACGCATCAAAAAGTATGTTATATAAAAAGCGCACCCGGCCTTGTCTCCGATCGTTGAGTTTCCCCTCCTAACGCCGGCGGAGACTGCCACGGATTATGGATGAAGGCAATTTTTGAAACTAATCGATGATCGCTTTGAAAGTGGGGTGGTCGCGAACCGGATCCCAAGTCTTGTCTGTTTTCATGTCGCCGACCTCCATCCCCAATGGCTTGTCCCTGAGTGTCTCCAGTACGCCGATGCACTCGTCCTTCATCCCAAGTCTCATGTAAATCTTCGCGAAGTCGATGTGGACCCGCTGGGCAGTAATCTTGTTTTTGTCGAGCGGATAAAGAGCGATGGCCTGTTTGCCCCGCATGAGCGCCGCCTCTTTCTCCCCGCGCAAGGCGTGGATCGCCCCAAGCGCCATCTGGATTCGCGCATCGATCGGGTTGTCGTTCGCCATCTTTTGGAGGAATTCCTCGGCGGCCTTGAGTTGCTGATTCATCTTTTCCGTGTCCCCTGCCCGTCCATGGACGTATGCCCGGGCCAGAGATGTCGGTGAATACGATGGCGGCCAAGCGCAGAAAAGTCCGCAGGCGTAATCGGCGATACGTGTCCTTGCCAAGCGGGGCGGCTTTCCCGTAGGTTTCCCGCCGCTTTCGGGATGAAGGTATTTGTTAACGGCAAGTTTTATAGCGAGCAGAACGCCAAGATTTCGGTGTTCGACCACGGGCTTCTATACGGCGACGGGGTGTTCGAGGGCATCCGCGCCTATCACGGCCGGGTATTCAAGCTCAAGGAACACATCGACCGCCTTTTTTATTCCGCCAAGGCCATCCTGCTCGACATCCCGATGACGCATCAGCAATTGATGGATGCCACGGTGGAGGCCTGCCGCAGAAACGGCATCACCGACGGCTACATTCGGCTGGTCGTCACCCGGGGCGCCGGCACGCTTGGCCTGAACCCCAACCGCTGCTCCAACCCGCAGGTGATCATCATCGCCGACAAGATCCAGCTTTACCCGCCAAGCCTGTACAAGAAGGGCATGGAGATCGTGACAGTCGCAACGACGCGCAACCATCACAACGCAGTCAATCCGGCGATCAAGTCGCTCAACTACCTCAACAACATCCTCGCCAAGATCGAGGCCAACACCGCCGGTTACGAGGAGGCCATCATGCTCAACGCTGAGGGCTACGTGGCCGAGTGCACCGGCGACAACGTATTCATCATCAATGGCAACCAGATGTACACCCCGGCACTGTCGTCCGGCGCGCTGCATGGTATCACGCGGCAGACCGCCATCGATCTCGTCGGCGAGATGGGCATCCCCACCTCGGAGCCGAACCTGACCCGCTACGACCTGTACAACGCCGATGAATGTTTCCTCACCGGGACCGGCGCGGAGATTGTGCCGGTCGTGAAAATCGACGAGCGCGTCATTGGCAACGGCAAACCCGGCCCGGTCACGAAGAAACTGGTGAAGGCCTACAAGGAACTCACCAAGGTGAACGGCGAACCGATCGCCAAGCGCTGAGCCCCAGAGGTGAGGACGGCTGTCCCAGCCGTCCTAATACAAGATCACAACCAAGCGGCCGGCTCGGAGAGCCAGCCCCACCTTGCCGCTTGGCCAAGCGACTCGTTAAACGCAGAGAATACTTTCCAACTTTTGCATTTCGAATTTGTTTAGGATTTCGAAATTAGAATTTAGAATTTTCAAACCAAGTTTCGATCCATCCCGGTTGCGCCTTGCCGCTTGGCCAAGGTTGGTTATTGTCTCGCGACACCTAATCGTTGGTTATGGCCAGACTGTTGTACGTCCCCCTGTCGTTGATCCTCTGTGGCGCAATCCCTGCCGGACTGAAGGCCGGGCCGATTCACGACGCCGCTTTTTTTGGAAAACTCGACACCATCCAAACCCTTCTCGACGACGGAGCCGACATCGACGAACGCGATTCGTTTGACCGTACCGCACTTCACCGCGCCGCCGGCAAAGCCTCACCCGAGGTCGCGGAATTCCTGATCAGCAAGGGCGCCGATCTCGAGGCGAAGGACAAACTTGGCTGGACGCCGTTGGTTGTTTCCGCCAGCGGCGGTCACACTGCCACGATGGCGGCGCTACTGCGGCACGGCGGCGATGCCGACTCCCGCGATGATGCCGGCAAAACGCCGCTCTTTCAGGCCGCCTTTGCGGGGCATTTTGGCGTGGTAAAAATCCTGGTGGAGGCCGGTGCCAACATGCACGCGAGGTCCAAGCTGCAACAGGATACCGCACTATTCACCGCGATCGCATTTCAGCGTGAGGCGATCGTGAATTATCTCGTTAAGCAGGGAGCCGATGTGAACGCTAAGGACGCCCACGACCGTACGCCATTGCACGAAGCCGCGATTAAGGATTCCGCGTTCATCACCGAACTGCTGCTCGCCAAGGGGGCTGACATCTTCGCGAGTGCCGGGTTCATT
>JAPPPH010000351.1 GCA_028817635.1 Verrucomicrobiales bacterium
GCTTGGTGTCGAGCCCCATCAATGCGTCGGCCACTCGGGGCAGGTCAGCATCGGGTACAGTCGACGGCAGCTTGGCTGTGACGATCAACTTGTGAAAATCCTCCACCGGATCGGTTGTGGGGGTGATGGTACTCAGCAGGTTCACGCTCAGTTCGGGTTGATCGGCGTTGACCATTGCGAGCAGGCGCCCGGCTTCACGATGGAGATCCCGATGCAGCGAGTCCATCAATGGCGCAGCCTGAGTGGCGATCGCGCTGGCCAGTCCGGGATGGGCCGCAAGCGAGAATGGCACCTCGTAGCCGGTGAACGATTCGCGGCTTGGCTGCTCGAGATTGTAGTCGCCCAGCGCGAGGATGATCGTCCTGACGAGATCGAGGTTGAGGCTCGCGGGTAGGTTGATATCGATCAACGGCAGCAGACGCCGGACGACTCCTGCGTGAATCTCGGTGGACGGGCTGCGCCAGATTGTTGCGGTGGCCGCTGTGATTTTCCCCTGCGTTGTCAATGAACCGTGATCGATTTTTTGCCAACTTGATTCCGGCAACTGACTGGCCAATCGGGCGCTGATCAGTCGCACGCGAATGCTCGGCCGATTGAAATTCTGCTGCAGTGCCTTGTGCCATTTCGCGGACTGCGCCGGGTCGGTCGGGAGCAGGTGCAGCATCGCCTCGAGTGCCTTGACGCGCACATAGTCCTCCGAATCCAGCGCCAGCCGAGCGAGCAGTTGGGCCGTGTTTTGTTCGGGGAAACGACTGATCGCCCACGCGGTTCGCGCGCGGACATCGTGCGAGCCATCGGCTGTCAGCCGGGCTGCGATCTCCGCTTCGAGTCCGCCGAACATTTCCGTCAGCACCTCGATCGCGCGGACGCGGGGTTTTGTTTTGCGCGCAGGGTTGAGTGCAGCCTCGACAAAGTGGCCGGCGCCAATCTGCCGGGCCAACGGTTGCCACTGCGCGCGCGACCACTCGGCCAGCGGCTGCGGTGCGTTTAGGACCTTATCGAGCGGAGTGTCCATCGCCGGTGGGCGGTTGTTGGGGCGATCACGATTTTCCGGCGTCGGGACAACACGAAAAACAGACCCCTTCGTTCCCCGGCCGCCGATCGAGATATAAATCTCCCCATCGCGCCCGACCTCGATGTCGCTTGGCGCAAAACCGTCCGTGCCCACTGGTGAGATGAACAGTTGCGGCGGCGCCTGATAGGAAGCGTTCGCGGGGCGCAGTGGATAAAACCAGACGTTGCCAAACGTCCAGTCGAGGAGGAACACCCCGTCCTGCATTTCCTTCGGAATCAATCGGTGGCTGTAAACCACGACGCCGGTGGGGGAGCCGCGGCCGATCTTGTCCAGCATCGGCACAGTGTCGGCGTAGTAACCGGGACGTGCCCAACTGCGCTTGTAGCCGGGCGTCCGCCAGCCGTGATGCCCTCCGATGGCCGCGTGATAAAGCCGGGTCGGCATGTACCACGGCAGGTAAAACGTCCGCTCGGTGTCGCTGTCGTACGTGAAAAGGTCGCCCCGCCAGTTGAAGTCAAAATCGTATGGATTGCGAAAGCCGCACGACAACGCCTCGAAGGTTTTGCCGTCCGGCGAAAATCGAATGATCGCGCCGCCTTCGGTTTTCTTGAGTGGCGATTGCGGCGAATTGAATTGCCCGGGCGTGAAGCCGGTGTCGTTGCCGCCGACGAGATAAAGCCAGCCGTCCGGCCCCTTGCGGATCGCGTGCGCCCCGTGCTCGCCGTTGGCCAATCGGAGGAATTGCCGAGGCGGGCCATCCGCACGGCCGTCGCCGTCGACATCGTCGTAGCGGAGCAGGGCACGGTTGGCCACGGCCCACAAGTGCGGCCCGTCAAATAGCATGCCCATCGTACCGCGATCCAGCTTGGCGAACTGCACCGCCATTTCCGCTCGGCCGTCACTGTCGGTGTCGTGCAGCGTACGAATGTAGCCGCGGCCAGAGACGACCACGCGCCCTTTCGCGTCGAGCGTCATCGAGTAAATGTCATCTGCCAACTCCGGCCCGGCAAACAGCGTGGCCTCGAAGCCGCCATGAACATTGATTGAATCGCTCACGTCCGCTTGGCCAAGCGCCGGACAAAGCCCAAGCGCCAATGAACAAAAGAATTTAACCTTCATCCTTCACCCTTCCTCCTTATTCAACCGTCATTTGATTTTCGACAAACGCCCGGATGACACTCAACTCCGCCTCGCCCTGAATCGTGTGTTCCTTCTCAAACACCTCCCACTGAATGTTCACGCCGGCGGCGCAAAGCTGGTCGATGTGTGACTTGGTTTTTTCCAGCGGCAAAAGCGGGTCGGCTGTCCCGTGGGTGATGAGGAATGCCTGCTCCTTCGCGACTGGGGAAAGTTCGTTGACCAGTTGATGCGGCTCATGCGCATAGCCGCTGACTCCGACCAGCCCGGCGAAACGATGCGGATAGCGAAGCCCGGTCTCCAGCGTCATCAGGCAGCCCTGCGAAAACCCAAACAAAAAGGTGTGCTCCGTGGCAAAGCCGGCTTTGCGCTGTTGATCCAGCAATTCGAAAAGGAGGTTGCGACTGCGCTCTACGCCCGGCGCGGGGTTGTCATAAATGTCGTACCACGAAAAGCCGCCGTAGTAGTCGTCCGGCGCGTTGACGAGCAGGTAGTTGAGCTTCGGGTTTTCCATGATGCCGGGAAACCAGCGGTAGCCCTCCATGCTGTCGCCGAGTCCGTGCAACACGACCATCAGCCATTTTGAGTCCGCTTCCGCGGCGGGGAGTAATTCGGTGTCGAGCACGCCGGCAGTTTACCGCTGTGTCGCCTCCGGCCAAGGCTGGAGAAACGACTCAAGTTTCGGCGCGTCGTGCCGATACTGGGCATGGTCATGCAAGTCGCCTCCATATTGCCCTCGGCAGTGAATCTTTACCAGTCGTCGCTCAGTCACCTCCGGGAGTCTGTCAGCGCACCGCCGGTGGAGGCGGCCAAGCTGCGGATTCAGTCCGCGCAGGAGTCCGCCATCGCGGCCAAGCTGCTGCAGGTTGCCGACGAAAATGACCGGCGCCTAATCGACATGGTTGCCTAGTCCGCCCCTTGGCCAAGCGCTTGGCCAAGCGGATCCATCTCTCTGGCGCTGAAGCCAAGATGCGAGTGACGTCGCCATCCCTCGGCGTGTTCTGTCCCGGCCGCTTGGCCAAGCGTTCGCGACATCTCCTCCATCGACTTCAGGTACGAGTCCATCCCCTGGCTGACATCGAGCCATTCCTTCTGGCTGCGATGCGCCGCGAGCGCCTGCCGCTTGGTCTCGAAAACCGCCGTGGTGTCGATCAGCAAATCCGGCTGCACCGGCCGGCGGAGTTCATCCATCAGACCGTGTGGCATGGCGTGGTACACGGTGACTTCGCTGTCGACCGGCGGGCGGGGCGGCTCCACATCAAAATTGGGCATGCCGCGCGAAAATGCCGCCGTCACCGCGAGGCGGGAGGTGTTGGTGTGATCCTCCATGTAATCCTGCGGCGAATGGGTGAGCACGATCGACGGGTTGACGTCTCGAATGATCGAGGCCAGTCGACGCAGATGTGAGGCATCGTAAAAAATCTCAAGGTCACGCG
>JAPPPH010000072.1 GCA_028817635.1 Verrucomicrobiales bacterium
GTGTACATGTGCGCGTTGTTTGCGCTTGGCTGGGTGTCCAGCCGGATGTTCCGGGGGTCGAGCAAGGACTTCTTCGTTGCGAGCCAGTCGATCGGGCCGTTCATGCTCTTGATGAGCGTGTTCGGGACGACGATGACCGCCTTCGCGCTGGTTGGCTCCACCGGCAAAGCGTTCAGCCTCGGCATCGGCACCTACGGGTTGATGGCCTCCAGCTCCGGCCTGATTCACACCGCCTGTTTTTTCCTCGTCGGCATCCGTATGTGGAGCTTCGGCAAAAAATACGGCTACGTGACGCAGATCCAGTTTTTCCGCGACCGCTTCGAGTCGAAGGCGCTTGGCTACCTGATGTTCCCGATCTTGGTCGGCCTGATCATCCCGTACCTGCTGGTCGGCCTGATGGGTGCGGGCAACTATATCTTCGGTGTTACACGCGGCATGTTCCCGGGGACGTTTGCAGCCGGGGCGGTTCCCGCTTGGTTGTCCGGGCTGGTCATTTGCAGTGTCGTGTTGTTTTACGTGTTTTTCGGCGGGGTACGCTCCGCTGCCTGGGCGAATACCTTTCAGACGATCGTCTTCATGGTCATGGGCTTGGTAGGTTTTTTGGTGATTGCGGACACTCTCGGCGGGCTATCGGAAGCCTCGGCCAAGGCACTTGAGCACGCGCCCGAAAAACTGCAGCGCGAGGGTCTGATGAGCGTGCCGCATTTTATCAGTTACATGCTGGTTCCCCTGAGCGTCGGCATGTTCCCGCACTTGTTCCAACACTGGCTAACAGCCAAGAGCGCCAAGTCATTTCGACTGACAGTCATTGCCCATCCGATCTGCATCATGATCGTCTGGGTGCCGTGCATCCTGATCGGCATCTGGGCCGCCGGCCTGTATGCAGCCGGGGAGCTAACCGTGCCACCGTTGCCGAACGGCAACGCGAATCCGAACGCAGTGCTGAGTGCGATGGTGAAAAAATTCATGGATAGTCCGATCCTCATCGGTCTGTTTTCCGCCGGGGTGCTCGCGGCAATCATGAGTTCGCTCGACTCGCAATTTGTCTGCATCGGCAGCATGTTCACCAACGACTTTGTCGTCCCGCTAAAGGGAAAGGTAAGTGACAGCCAAAAGGTCTGGCTAGGCCGCGGCTTTATCGTGTTCATCGTGCTAATCACCTATGTTATCTCGTTATTCGAGACCAAGAGCGTGTTCAACCTAGGTGTATGGTGTTTTAGCGGGTTCGCGGCATTGTTCCCTATCGCATTCGCCTCGGTTTACTGGAAGCGGGTGACAACCCCAGGCGTTTTCGCTAGCGTAATTGCCACTGTAATTACATGGGCTATGTTTATATACGATGCGCTTGGCCGCGAGAATGGAGAACAGTGGTTCGGAGTGAAGGAGCACGGCGAGTATCTGATTGCCGGTGTGATGCCGGTAACCTTTATTTTTCTGGCATCCGTGGTGGCGTTGATCGGAGTTTCGCTTATGACCAAGGCACCGAGCCAGTCGACCATCGATCGATTCTTCCCAACCAGCAAGGGCTGACCCGCAATCGACCCTTTTTTTAAACAACAGAATTAATGTCTAACTTGGATCAAAATATTCAGGAGGCCAAGGCGCAGCTCGATGCGCACGCAGTGGAAATTGTGAAGTGGCATTTCTCGCCCGAGACCGGCTCGCCGTTCTGGCTGGACTGGGCAAAGGAAGCCGGCTGGAACCCGGCTGAGAAGATCACATGCTTCGATGACATCATCGCGAAGTTTCCCCACTTTCAAGATGAATGGCTGCGCGACATGCCCAACGAGGTTTGGCGTCCCAAGGCCTACGAGGGACGACCGTTCAGCATCTTCGAGACCGGCGGCACCACCGGCATGCCAAAACAGCGCATCGGATGGGAGGATTACAAGATCGACTACAGCGAGTTTTCCGAGACGCTCAATGACGACCACTTTCCGCGTGACCATTACTGGATGATGGTTGGCCCGACTGGCCCACGCCGCCTAAGGCTATCTATCGAGCACCTTGCCAACGTCCGCGGCTGCTCAACATACTTCGTCGACCTCGACCCCCGCTGGGTGAAGCGACTCATCTCCAGTAAGCAATTTGACCAGGCCCGCGCCTACATGGACCACGTCATCGATCAGGCGATCACCATCCTGAAAAACCGCAAGGTCAGCGCGTTGTTCACCACGCCCAAGCTGCTCGAGGCGATGGCCGAGCGCATGGACCTGATCAAGGCCGGCATCAAGGGCGTATTCTGCGGAGGCACGACGATGGACCAGCAGTACACGCGCTTTCTCGTCGAGGAAATCTGCGAAAACCAGATCGGCTTCGTGCCGACCTACGGCAACACGTTGATGGGTCTGGCCCGTCACCGTCCGTTTGGCCCGGAGAACGATTACTCGATCACGTACCACGCACCCCAGCCGCGCGCAGTGTTGCGCGTGGTCGATCCCAAGCAGACCGAAAACCTCGTAGACTACGACGCATGGGGCCGCGTCGAGTTGACGACATTGACCAAGGAATTCTTCATGCCGCGCTTCCTTGAGCGCGACGAAGCCATCCGCCGCTCGCCGTGGGAAAATTGCCCGTGGGACGGCGTGGCCGAGGTGCGCCCGTTTGGCGCGATGGAGAAAAAGATCGTCGAGGGAGTTTACTAAGATGGCCGTCCCGCACATCCCTTGCCTGCGTCTGGGCGAACCGTACGTCAGCCTCAACAAGATTGAGGTGACCGACTATCGTGACGGCGCCACAAAGGCCACCGTCAGCCAGGTGAACGCCGGCGTGGTGCGCCGCGACCTCCAGCGCATCGACGAGGCCCGGACGGCCTTGCGCCGTTTTTCCACCGCAGAACTGATCGAGATCGGGGCCAAGGCCGGTGAGATTTTTCTCAACGGTGAAGTGCAGATCGGGGTCGAGGGCGAGATGCAATCGCCCACGCATTACATCGAGACCCTCTCCTCCACCAGCGGCCTGCCGCATGTGATGGTTCGGCGCAACATGGACAAGATCCACTACGCGTTGACCAACATGCAGGTGGTCCTCAACGGCCTCACACGTGGCATCGACCTGTCAATCCTCGACGCCGGAGTGGGCGAGCAATTCGGGACTCAGGTCTGTTTTTACCCGACCTCCAAGGCGCTTGGCCTTGTCATGCCCAGTAACTCGCCGGCGGTGAACTCGCTGTGGCTGCCGGCCATCGCGCTCAAGACACCGATCGTGATGAAGCCCGGCCGCGACGAGCCGTGGACGCCCTACCGCCTGATTCAATCCTTCATTCAGGCCGGTTGCCCGAGGGAGGCGTTTGGATTTTACCCGACCGACTACGAGGGCGCGGCCGATATTTTGAACCGCTGCGGCCGAGCTTTGATCTTTGGCGACAAGAGTACCACGGACCAATACGCCAACAACCCGGCCATCCAGATTCACGGGCCGGGATGGAGCAAGATTCTCATCGGCGACGACGAGATTGAGAATTGGCGTAACCACATCGACCTGATCGCAGGTTCGATCGCTGACAACGGCGGGCGCTCCTGCGTGAACGCCTCCGCAGTGGTGGTGCCCAAGTACGG
>JAPPPH010000246.1 GCA_028817635.1 Verrucomicrobiales bacterium
ACTTAGATCCATTACCCGCTTCTGCCTCAACATAAAACTGAACCTTTCTACCATTTGTCCTGTACTCAGTCAGCGTGGCAGTAAAAACCCCATCGTTAGCAACCTCATCCCCACCACTTATACCGTTGTCATACATAGTTTTGCTCTTCCAAGTCCCGCCCAAGTTGGATGAATCGGCACGGTGCCGCAGCCGAACAACGTCGAGCGGATCGGCGGAGGTCACCCTGGCTGTCACCCGAACTGACTGCGAAGAAGTTGGAACAGCAGGACTGTGCAAAATTCCATCAACCTGAGGGGGAGGCTCAGCTTGAAAAATTGAGTTTCTTTTTCCTGGTGTGCCAAGATTCTCGGGAATCTCTATCAGAAAACTCCCGGCAAGACTCTTATCCCATGTCCAAGCTATTAATCGGGGGTTGCCTCTAACCCATTTAGCCTTAAAACGAATCGTTGCATCATCATTACGTCGAATGCCGGATGTCATATCAATCTCCATCCTGTTGGGACGATTATCACCCCGCCCGTCAGCGATCAGGTGCAAGCCTTCGTTGTCCATGTAACTTGCCCAATGAGTTCCCTGAGCCAACCAGCCATTGGCGCTGCTGCTCCCGGTCGCCATCTTTGTGCTGTTTTTAAGGACGTTATTTGAATTGTCCCTAGCAGTTGTAACTTCAATATCTTTCAAAATAATCTCCGAGTCACCAACCAGGTGCATATGAAATTCACGATAATCAGTGGCGCCGCCCTCGGTTCGCAACTGTCGATAGCGACCAGTAGCCGTGTACTCACGGAAAGTGCTCTTACCGCGCTCGTCACTGTCTCGCCATGCGGAAGGCCGATTGTTGTCAACCCAAGGGTTAATAAGTTCCATACTTGTACCCGCCCCTTTGGTCCAGTCTGGCCAATCACCGTGGTTCGAATAATCAACCTCGTCAGCCAGATTGCCATAGGCATCCTCAAGCCGGAGCATCTCGCCCGGGTTGCTCAACTCCCCGCGATAATTCCCGACGACGTTGGCAGACTGATACACGCGCTTGATGTACTTGATGTCCGCCGCTACCACGAGGTAGCCCCCGGCCTTGATGGTCGTTCCGGTCGGGAAGGTAAAATTCACACCTTCGGTGAACCGCCAACCGGTGAGGTCGATCTCCGAATCGCCTCGATTGTACAGTTCGATAAACTCGCCACCTCGATGATCTCCCGGCGGATTGTACATGATCTCGTTGATGACCACGTTTTCATACCGCTGCGGATTGTTATCGCGTCCGCGCGTGCTGTTGCCCACGATAAACCACTCGTCGCTGCCATTGGGATATGCCTGTGCGGAGCCTTCATCATCCGGGCGGCCCGGCGAAATCCCCTGCATCACCGTGCCTCCATTAAGCAGAAAAAACGGCATCTGCCCGCGCGAATCGATGTCCACCTCCACCACAGCCGTGCCCCCTGCCGGCACCGAGCCTGTCAACTCGATCCGATCGGAAAAATCACGCCGCGTGGCCAGCGACAAGCCCTCCAAACTCACCGCGCCTTCACCCGCGTTGTAAATCTCAACCCAGTCCACACGACCGTCCTCGGTGAAATGAATCTCGTTCAGGCTAAGCGCTTGGCCAAGCGAGTCGCGACTCATGTTGGCCGTGCCCGGCGTAGCATCGGTGAACAGGTACCACTCGGATGCCCCGGTGGGTTTGCGGCCGATCGTCCGCCCGTCAAGTGAGATATCAGCGCGAACCGCCGTGACGGCCGTCTCGCCATCCGGCTCAGCCACGTACACCGTCACCGGCGATTTCACGGCCAAGCGGGACGCCGTGAACGAGAGCTTGGCCAAGCCCTTGGGCTGCACCCGAAAGGTGCGCGTGAGTTTCCGCTTGTCGAGGTCGCTTGGATCGTCACTCAGGTAATACCCCTTTAGGTCGATCACCTCGCTGGTCGGGTTGTAAAACTCAATATACCCCTCCTTGCCGGGCACAGGGTAAATCTCGTTGATCACCACGCCCTTGGACGCCGGCATGGAAGCCCGGACCCGACAACCAAACACAATGTCCGAACTCGTGCGGTTCGTTTGGTGAACCTCCACCGCCAGCAAATTCTTGCCGCGCACCAGGCCGGAGTCGATGGTCACCACACCCTTTTCCTCTTTGGCATCGCCCACCGTCGCGGACGAAGTCTTGTTGAAATTCACGTTACCATTAACACGCGAGCGGCCAACCTCCTCCCCGTTCAGGTAATAGACCGCCCCGTCGTCCACGATCTGGTCGATCGTCAGCGTGACACCTTCCGGGTCACTGTTAAACGTGAACTCCTTACGGAAGTAATATGTCAGCTGGTTCCCCTTGTTGATGCGGGTCTTCAGCCCGGGGCCGGGCAACCCCGCATTCTCGACACCCAACAACCCACCTCCGGATTTCCATGATGCGTCGTTGTAGTCGTTTTTACGCCAAGCCGTGCCGAGGTTCTTATTTAAATCGTTGTACTTCCAGCGATCGCCGTAATCCAACAGCACGATGCCGGAACTCAGGTCCACCTCCGGGCTGTCCACCGGCGTCTCGGCTCCGGCCACCGGATCTCCTCCCGGCGTTCCCCCGGATCGCTTGCTGAACGTCCAGTTTCGCCAATCATCGACACTGCGGTTTTGATCCTTCAAAACAATCGTATGCCCCGTGCCGTCCGCCGCCACAGGCCAGCGGCCGCGGTCGTTGTAACCAAGTGTGCACATCTGCACACCGTTCTTGTCCTTGATCGTAATGCGGCCACCCTCGTTGGGCAGATTTCCCGTCCACGGCCCGAAAACCTTCACGCTCGACGGCACGCCGAACTGTTTACGGAACTCCCCGGCGTCTATGCTCGTCAGGATGATTTTCTGCCAGTGCCCCAGGAAGGACGCTCTGGCATCCGCCTCGTCGAATGCGGGAAAATCCATCTCGACGCTGCCCCTCAGTTTCCAATCCGCGATGTCGAACGGCGTGGCCGTGATATTGGCTAGTTCGATCCACTCCGGCTCGCCAGCCTTGGGATTGTACATCACCTCGTTTACGACAACCTGATCAGCAAGTGCCCCCGTCCAACCGGTCAGCACCGACCAGACGATTGTCAGTTTTAAAAACGACTTTCTCATGTGAAATAGAAGGGCTCCTTGTACAGTTGACATGGGGCCAATGTTACAAATGTATCACGAACCCTGTGAGCAACCGTTGTGCCGGGCAGGAGTTGTACCGATTTTCGCCAAATTGAAAACCGTTTTTATTGGGAAAAACAATGATATGGCGGGAATGACACGCACTCAGCGTGCAGAGAACGCACCCCTTGAGATCGAACCCCGACCTCGTCACCGCGCAGGCTTGTAGTGCGTCGCCCCTTGGCCAAGCTGAGGCGGCAAGGATCAATGGTACACTTGTGTACTCCAACCAGAGTGAGCGCTTGGCCAAGCGACCGATAAGGGACACGCCTCCAGCCGCGGCCACCTCATCAGCGCTTCTTCGCCTTGGCGGCAGAGCGTTTTTTCGAGACTTTCTTTCCGGCGCTGTTGGCCTTCAACATCGACT
>JAPPPH010000199.1 GCA_028817635.1 Verrucomicrobiales bacterium
ATTGCCAGCAACCCACGGCTAACACTACCAAAGTCACAGCGCCGGCCTGCATCAGCTTATTCATCAACGGAATGGTTTTCATGATTTTCTCCGGTTTTATCGGCATCCAAACGAGGTTAGTACGCCCGCCCGCTTGGCCAAGTTACAAATACCGCCACCCAGATTGGCCTGTTTCGCCCGGATTGCAACCCGTTCCGCACCCAAATCCCGCCTCCGCTCGGCCGAGGCTTTTTTGCGCTTGGCCAAGCGCGTACACTCTGCCCGGCCATGGGAAAACCCGCACTGAAACGAACGCCACTCTACGAAACACACGTCGCGCTGGACGGCCGTCTGGTCGAGTTCGGCGGCTGGGAGATGCCGGTCCTCTACACCAGTATCGTCAAGGAACACCACGCCGTGCGCGACGCCGCCGGCCTGTTCGACATCTCGCATATGGGGGAATTTCTCTTCGAGGGGCCGGACGCGAAAAAGTTCCTCAACAAGCTGCTGACCAACGACCTCTCGCGGCTCGAGCCGGGGCAAGGTCAATACTCGCTGCTGTGCCAGGACAACGGCGGCGTGATCGACGACCTGTACGCCTATCGACTTGGCGAGACTCGCTACCTGCTCGTCGTCAACGCCTCTCGGGTGGAGGTCGATTGGATGTGGATCCGCGCCCAGCGCAACACGCGCTACAAGTCACTCGAGCTCGAGATGACCGACGCCTCCGGCGACCACGCTGCGATGGCGTTGCAGGGGCCAACGTCCGCCGCGATTCTCGAGGGCCTGTTCCTGTCGGCGGTCGATCTGGAGAAAAACCGGATCGCCGAACTCGAGTTCGGCGGCGCGCCGATCTGGATTTCGCGAACCGGCTACACCGGCGAGGACGGCTTCGAACTGATCACGACCAACGACCATGCAGTCGCGCTTTGGGAAAAACTCACCGCGCTTGGCCAAGCGCTTGGCCTCGTTCCGGCCGGGCTGGGCGCACGCGATACCCTTCGCACCGAGGCCGGTTACTCCCTCTACGGACACGAGCTGACCTCCGACACGACACCGATCGAGGCCGGACTGGGCTGGGCCGTGGCCGATCACAAGATCGGCTTCATCGGCAAGGATACGTTCATCGCGCAAAAACAGGACGGCGTCTCGCGCAAGTGCATCGGCTTCAGGATGACCGGCAAGAGCGCCCCCCCCCGCGAGCGGTACCTCATTTTTGCCGGCGACGATTCCGGGCGAGAGATTGGCGAAGTCACCAGCGGCACCCAGAGCCCATCGCTCGGCTGCGGCATCGGCCTTGGCTACGTCGAGACCGCCTACGCCAAGTCCGGCACCCCGATCGAGATCGAGATTCGCAACCGACGCTTCCCCGCCGAGGTGGTGCGGCGGCCGATTTTTAGAAAACCGGATTGACCACCGGGCCGCTCCTTGGCTAGAAGACTCGCACGATGTCAGACATACCCACCGACCTGAAGTACGCCTCCTCACACGAATGGGTTCGTGTCGAGGGAGACACCGCCGTCATCGGCATATCCGACCACGCCCAACAAGAGTTGACCGACCTCGCGTTCATCGAGCTGCCCGAGGTCGGGGCGGCCCTGAGCGCGGGCGACGCCTGCGGCGTCGTCGAGTCCGTCAAGACCGCCAGCGACCTGTACGCGCCGGTCAGCGGCGAGGTCACCGAGATCAACGACGCGCTCGAGTCCGAGCCCGGCACTGTCAACGAAGACCCCTACGGCGACGGCTGGTTCTACCGCATCCGCCTCAGCAACGCCGACGAAATCGAAGACCTCCTCACCCCCGAGGACTACGCCGAGCAGGTCAACATCTGACCAAGCGCTTGGCCAAGGTAGGGACGGCTGTCTCAGCCGTCCTTGGGTTGAGACACAGATTTCACGGATTTTCACAGATCATTTTTAATCCTGCCAATCTGCGTTTATCTGCGTCCGTTCATAGGGCACAACTGACGTGTGATCTTGGCTTGCCTTGGTTTTATTGAGGACGGCTGGGACAGCCGTCCCTACCCACGAAAACGCTTTGTGGATTTTTGAAATTTGAATTTCAGATTTGTTTAGGATTTCAAATTTAGGATTTCGGTTTTCCAGCCCTACCTTGCGCTTGGCCAAGGGAAACACATTAGAATCGCCTCAACGCTGGAACGGGGTTCAAAAATAGTACGTGTACGTTGTATTTTTGTTGCCTTGGTTCCCCGGCTTGGGCACGATTTCTGGCAACGGGCTTTTTTTGGTTGCCCTTTGGATGTCATGAAACGGTTCATACTCGCCTCTTTTTCTATGCTCTTCGCGCTTGGCCAAGCGCTTGGCCAAGCCGCTGAAATCCCCGCCGCACCGGCGGACAGTTGGCCGATGTATCGCGGCACGGCCTCGCTGACCGGTCTCTCGAAAAGCAAGCTCAGTTCATCACTCAAGCAGCTGTGGGCGTTCAAGGCGGAAGAAGGCATCCACGGCACGGCGGCGATCGCCGACGGCAGGGTGTTCGTCGGCTGCGACGACGGCAAGCTGTACGCGCTCGACTTCAAGACCGGCAAACAAATTTGGTCGTTCAAGACGGAGGACATTGTGGAGTCCGCGCCTCTGGTGCGGGATGGCAAAGTGTACTTCGGTTCGTCCGACTGTTTTGTCTACGCGCTGGATGCCAAGGACGGTAAGTTGCTTTGGAAATTTGAAACCGAGGATCGTGTGCTGGGTGCGCCTAATTTTTTTCAGCCCAAGGGCAAAGACGCCAAGCCATCGCTGATCGTCGGCAGTTACGATTTCAAGCTGTACGCATTTGACCCGGTGACCGGCAAAAAGAAGTGGGACTACGAGACGTCGAACTATATCAACGGTTCGCCGGCGGTGTTTTCCGGGCGGACAGCGTTCGGCGGGTGCGACGCGTTGCTGCACGTGATCGACCTGAACGCCGGCAAGAAACAAAAACAGATCGACGCCGAGGCCTACATCATCGGCTCGGCCGCCGTGGTGGATGATATGGCGTATATCGGCCATTACGAGAATGAGTTTCTCTGCATCGACATCAACGGCGGTAAGATCGCGTGGAAGTACAAGGACCGGGCGTTTGCCTACGCCTCGTCGCCGGCGGTGACGAGGGATCGGCTGGTTGTCGGCTGCCGCGACAAACGACTGCATTGTCTCGACCGTAAGACCGGCAAGCGGCTCTGGGCGTTTCGCACGCGTGGCAAGGTCGACAGCTCGCCAGTGATCGCGGACGGCAAGGTGATCGTCGGCTCGGACGACGGAAACCTGTACGTCGTCTCGCTGGAGGACGGTAAAAAACTTTGGTCGTACGAGATCGGTGAGGCAGTGATCGCCGCCCCAGCCGTGGCTAGCGGCACGATCGTGATTGGCGCGGAGGACGGCCGGGTCTACGCCTTTGGCTCGGCCAAGTAACCAGAGATTGTCCCATGAGCGAGACCGCCACCAAGACCGCGCCGCCGCTGGAAAAAAAGACCACCGTCGGCAATTATTTCGTCTCGAACTACCCCCCGTTTTCGTTTTGGAAACAGGAGGATGTGCCGGACTATCGCACCGCAC
>JAPPPH010000195.1:0-7933 GCA_028817635.1 Verrucomicrobiales bacterium
GGGGAGGTACTGGCGACTTGTCGCGCGCGCGGCGTGTGCCGCTTGGCCAAGCGGGAGAAAAGATGGTTCCCGGCACCAAAGATCCGCGCGGTGGACACCGTCGGGGCGGGGGATTGTTTCAACGGCATGCTGGCCGCGGCGCTGTCAGCCGGCTTGGCCAGGGAGGCGGCGATTCATTTTGCGGTCACCGCAGCGGCCCGCTCCGTCGCCCGGTCGGGGGCGCAGCCGTCGTTCCCAAAGTTGAAGCCAAGCGCCGATTAAGGCTTCCGCTTTTCTGCTTCGTGTGAATACTCGGTGCCGCGAATTGTAACGACCGTGAACCTGTTTCCCATTGTCAGCCGTGAATTGCTGGTGGCCTCGCGTCGCCTTGGCACCTACGCGTCGCGCTTTGCCATTGCGCTGCTGATTTTTGCTGTTGTGGGATACTGGATGATTCTCGTGGGGGTGGAGAATTATCCAGCGCACCGGGCGGGGAACGACATGTTTTACTCTGTTTCGTGCATCCTGATTTTTCTCTGCAACATCGCCGGGGTTTATTTGACGGCGGACTGTCTGAGTGAGGAGAAGCGTAACGGCACACTAGGCCTGCTGTTTCTCACTAACCTGCGCGGGTATCAGGTGGTGTTGGGCAAGATGAGCGTGGGGGCGATCCAGGGGGTGCTGGGGTTGATGGCGGCGGTGCCGATGCTGGTCGTGCCGATTCTCATGGGCGGCGTGGATCCGGCGTTAGTGCTCCGGATGACCGGCGTGTTGTTTGCCACGCTGTTTCTGTCGCTCTCGGTGGGCATGGCCTGCTCGGCGATGTTCAAGTCGTCCAAGGCAACGACCGGGGCAACCTTCGCCGTGATGTTCCTGTTAAATTTTGCAGTGCCGCTTTTTGCCCTTCTCTCGTACGAGCTTGATCGGAGTTTCGGCCGAGCCATTCAATGGATGGCGACATGTAGCACGGGGACGATGTTTGCGTTGACTCTGGATGGCCGGCCCCTGGGCGGCCCGAGGGAGATGCCGTTTTATATTTCTCTGGCATTGGCACTCGGTGTCACGGTGGTTTCGATGCTCTTCGCCCTGTGGAAAACGGGGCGCGCCTGGCAGGATCAGGCCGCCAAGCCGACGGCAGCCACGGCGGTCGGCAACAGCGGGAGCATCCTTCGCCACAGGGCGCGTGTGCTGGATCGCAATCCGCTGGAGTGGTTGGCCCTCCGACGGCGATTCGGCCCCGGATTGGTATGGATCGCGTTACTATTGGTGTTCTCCTTCATGATGCTGGTCACCGGAGGATTTGAAGCATTAATTGGTGGGAGAAACTACGGGGAAGGGTCGTATTTATTTTCGCTTTGGGTGACTGCGCTGATGTTTAAGTGGTGGATTGCGAGTGCCGTGTGTGATCGGTTCCGAATCGACCGTGGAGAAAACGCGATGGAGCTGCTGCTCTCCACACCACTGAAATATGAGGACTACGCGCAGGCGATTCGGCGGCGGCTGAGATGGCAGTTTATGTGGCCGGTGATTTTCATGCTGTGCCTTATCCCGTACATGATGACCCGGTCGGATGACGACACCTGGCCGGTTTACATCTTGGGGGTGTTGATGTTCGGCATCGACGCATGGGCTGCGTATTTCATTGGGATGCACGCCAGCCTGACGATGCGGCGGCCAACTTTCAGTTCAACAATCGTGATCCTGAAAATCCACATTCTGCCGTATGCATTTTTTATGGGAGCCTTACTGATGATTGCGATCACGAGTGCCGGCATGAATGTGGAGGGCGTCATGGCCCTCTGGTTCATGATCGGGCTTACGAATAACGCTGTCTGGGTGGGGCGTGCCTGCATGTCGCTCGGGGAGAATTTCCGGAAAACAGCCGCCAACGCAATCAGCCCCGGCTCGTAGTGCCATGATCACTCTGCCCATCGTCCAACGCGAATTGTTGATCGCCTCGCGCGGTATCGGTTCATGGCTGTGGCGCTGGATTGTGGCGATCGTGGCAGTCGTCTTTGGCGGATTGTGGCTACTGCTGGCATCCATCAACCAGGGCGGTGGGCCGGGGATGCAGGGCGATTTCTTTTTTGCCATCCTGAGTTGGGCTTGTTTCGGCTACTGCCTGTTGTCCGGCCTGTGGACGACCACGGACACGCTGACGCGCGAAAAAACCGAAGGCACGCTTGGGTTGCTTTTCCTGACTGATCTGCGCGGGTACGACGTGGTGCTGGGCAAAATGTTCACCGGGTCGCTCCGGTCGTTTTACGGTGTGCTCGCGGTGATGCCGGTGCTCGCGCTGCCGCTTCTGATGGGCGGCGTGACCAACGCCCAGTTTTGGCGAACGGTTGGGGCACTGCTGAACATCCTGATTTTCTCCCTCTCGGTCGGCATCTTTTTTTCAGCGTTTTGTTATCGGACGGGGAGATCCATATCTTGGACCCTGTTCCTGCTGCTGGCCATCACGTTCATTCCATTGGTTTACGTATGGAGCGGGGGCACGGATCCGATACTGAGTCTGGTAAGTCCCGGCTATGCCATGTATTTGGCGTCGGCACCGGTATTCGGCCCGACGGCTCCCGGGTGGGGATGGTATTCGATCTGGATCGGGAGCGGATTGTCGGCATCGGGGCTCCTCCTCGCCTTGGCCTCACTCATCGTACCCCATCGATGGCGGGATCGGCAGGCGCGTCCCGCCGTGCAAACCAAGCGCGTTCAGCGTCGACGGAAAACCCACTTGGGCGAAAACCCGGTGTCTTGGCTGGTCAACCGCCATCCGTCGATGCGCCTCTCCCGCCGATTGCTGCTATGGTACGTCGCCATCGCCTGGTTGGTGTACACCCTGTTATCTGACCCGATGCTGGCGACTTGGGGAGCGGGGAGCGAGAGCATGGTCATCATCGGTTTCGTTTTGCTATGGCTGGGGACTCTCTGGTTCAGGATCGATCTCACGCGTCACACCGTTGCATCTCTCTCAGAGGCCAAAGAGTGCGGCGCGCTGGAGCAAATCCTCGTGACGCCGCTGGACGAAAAACAATTCCGGCGCGGACATTTCCGTGCGATGGCCCGTTTTTGGTTCGTACCCCTCATGGTGTTGCTCGCCGCCCCGCTTGGCTACTTCGCGATGGCCGCCTATTGGAATCCGGAAATGCTGGAATTTTCACCCGCGATGGTCGGAGGGATTTTATCGATGATGCTTGTGGTGTTTCCGTTGGTGGGAGTTATTTTGGATATCTTTGCGCTCTACTTTTCCGGGTGTTGGTTCGCGCTGCGAAACCAATCCTTTGGGTCGGCGTTTTGGAAGACGTTCGGTTTTGTTTATTTGTTGCCGACGGTGGGTTCGTTGTTCCTTTGCTGGATTGGACAGTTCGTCTGGCTGATCACCGGGATTATTTTCATCATCTGGCCACTGACCAGCCTGCAGTCCAACTTCCGGCGGGTGGTCTCCGGCGAATACGGCCAACCGTACACGCGTAAAATCAAACGAGTACCCGCACCGCCGACCAAGCCAATCCCCCCCGTCCTCTCCAGTTAACCTTGGCCAAGCGCTTGGCCAAGTCGTTTTTCAACGCAGAGTTCGCAAAGGCGCAGAGAACCGCAGAGAGAATCCCAACGGGATTCATAAAAACAGCCCAAGGTTACAGCCGCAGGGTGCTACCTTGGGTCAAGGGCGAAGAACCGAGCCAACCCTGAAAGGGTTGAACATGACGGATTTCGGTTTTGTTTTTGTGCAACCCTTTCAGGGTTGATCGTCTATTCCCGGAGTCACCCAAGGTAGAAACTGCGTTTCAACCTTGGGCTATGTTGTGAAAGCCCTTCAGGCTTTTCCTCTGCGGTTCTCTGCGCCTTAGCGTCCTCTGCGTTTGAATAGGGTAAACCAAGCGCTTGGCCAAGCGGTCAGGCGAGGGCGTTTTGGATAACCCTGCCGTGGACGTCGGTGAGGCGGAAGTAGCGTCCCTGATACTTAAACGTCAGTCGTTCGTGGTCGATGCCCAGCAGGTGCAGCAGCGTGGCGTGGAAGTCGTGCACGTGGACGCTGTCCTCGACGACGTTGTATCCGTAGTCGTCCGTGCGGCCTACAACGGTGCCCCCCTTGGCGCCGCCGCCGGCCATCCAAAACGAAAAGCAGCGCCCGTGGTGGTCGCGCCCGAAGTTGTCCTTCCGCAGCGTCCCCTGACAGTAGTTGGTGCGGCCGAATTCACCGCCCCAGATGACGAGTGTGTCGTCGAGCATGCCGCGATTCTTGAGGTCCTTCACCAACGCGGCGGAGGCCTGGTCGGTCTCGCGGCATTGGTTGCGCAGTCCACCCGGAAGTCCACCGTGTTGATCCCAGCCGGGATGGTAAAGCTGGATGAACCGCACGCCGCGCTCAGCCAGTCGCCGCGCCTGCAGGCAGTTGGCGGCGAAGGTGCCTGGTTTTTTCACGTCGTCGCCGTACATCTTGAGCACCTGCTCCGATTCGCCGGAGATGTCGGTGACCTCCGGGATGGAGGCCTGCATGCGGAACGCCATTTCGTACTGGGCGATGCGCGACTCGATTTCGGCGTCCGGGTTGCCGGCGAGCTGCAGCTCGTGCAGTTCGCGGAGGCGGTCGAGCATCATTCGACGGCTCTTGCGGTCGATGCCGCTTGGGTTTTGCAGGTGCAACACCGGGTTGGCCCCGGAGCGGAAACGCACGCCCTGATTTTCCGAAGGCAAAAAGCCGCTCCCCCAGAGTCGCGACACGAGCGGCTGGCCGCCCTTGCCCTTGGTGACCATGACGACAAACGACGGGAGGTTGTCGTTGGCGCGGCCGAGGCCGTAGTTGAGCCACGCGCCGATGCTCGGTCGGCCGGGGAATTGCGAACCGGTCTGCATGTGCGTGACGCCCGGGCCGTGGTTGATCGCCTCGGTATGCATCGAGCGCACAAGGCAGAGGTCGTCCGCGATGCCTGAGATGTTCGGCAGGGCATCACTGATCTGCAGAACGCTCTGTCCGTGGGGCACAAACTTGAACGGCGAGCCGGCCAACGGCAGCGACGCTTGGTTGCCGGACATGGCGGTCAGGCGTTGGCCCTGCCGAATCTCCTCCGGCAGCTCGGTGCCGTGTTTTTCGATCAACGTCGGCTTGGGATCGTACAGGTCGAGCTGCGATGGGCCGCCGCTTTGGAACAGGTAAATCACCCGCTTGGCCTTGGGCGCGAAGTGCGCTGTGCCAAGTGCGCCCCGGCCGGTCGTCGCGCCGAGCAGCGCATCCGGCTTGAGCAGGCTGCCCAGAGCGATGCCGCCCAGCCCCATCCCGAATGAGTTCAGGAAACCGCGCCGGCTCATCCCGACGGTGGATTCAAATCCAGTACACAAAGGCGTTTTCATTTTGTTCGTTTAAAGTTTTTTGATCGATTCCAAGGAGAGCGCACGCGGCTCGCGTGCGGTTTTTGGCGGCTCGCCAAATACGGGAAACCAGCGCCCGGCGAGCAGCCGGCCGCCACACGCGAGACGCGTATTCTCCCCGAAACCAAAGCCGCTTGGCCAAGTGCTGAGCCCCGAAGGGGCGGCATACAATAGCCCGGGGCGTCAGCCCCGGGTTGCGCAACCAAAAGGATCACGAGCCCTGAAGGGGCGGTATCTTTCAATTCGTCGTTCTGATATAAAAGCGGTGCGGAGCACCGCACTCCACGACGCTCCCGCGGGGATTGCACGCGCTTGGCCAAGTTTGTGTGGGAGGAATTCGTCATCGTTTTACCACGGCCTCGTCGAAGTTCATCAGTGCCTTGGCCAGCACGCCGGCGGCGGCCACGCGAGGCTTTGCCAAGCCGCGTGGCTCGGGGCTGGCACCGGTGCCGAGGAATGCATCGGTGGCCTTGGCGTCTTTTTCAAAATGGGCCAACTGCTCGTCGTGCAGTTGCTTCAGCAGCGCGACCTCGCGGCCGGACGGCTCGCGGCTGGTCAGCGTGCGAAAGGTCTCGCGGATGATCGACTGAATGTTGTCGCCGTGCTCCCGCACCATGGCCTCGCCGAGCATGCGCGCGGCCTCGACGAACTGCGGGCCGTTCATCAGCACCAACGCCTGCAGTGGGGTGGCGGTGGTCTCGCGCTTGGCCCGACAGACGTCCCGTTTGCTGGCGTCGAGCGCCATCATCACCGGGGCCGGGCCGGTTCGTTTCCAAAACGTGTACACGCTGCGCCGGTAAAGTCCCTCGCCCTTGTCGTGGCCCATCGGCTTGAACGACTCGGTGAGATCGTACGGCTTGGAGCCGCCGCCGCCCATGCGGGTGCTGATCAGGCCGCTGGCATCGAGCGCGTTGTCGCGGATCATTTCTGCCGTGAGCCGATAGCGCGGCGCGCGGGCGAGCAGTTGGTTTTCCGGGTCGGCAGACTCGAGCGCGGGCCGGGTGCGACTGGACTGCCGATAGGTGGCGGACATGACGATCTGCTTGAGCAGGCGCTTGACGTTCCAATCGTTGGCCATGAAGTCAGCCGAGAGCCAGTCGAGCAATCCGGGGTGCGAGGGCCGCTTGCCCTGGCTGCCGAAATCCTCCGGTGTGCGGACGAGGCCTTCGCCGAAGCAGAGTTGCCAGAAATGGTTCACCGCCACGCGCGAGGCCAGCGGGTTGTCGGCGGCGGTCAGCCACTGCGCGAGGCCAAGCCGGTTGCGCGGCGCGCCCTTGGGGAAGGGCGGGAGGATGGCCGGCGTCTCCGGTCCGACACGCTCACCCGGTTGATCGTACACGCCGCGATTCAGCACGAAGGTCGAGCGGGGTTTCACCTTCATCTCCTCCATCACCATGATCTCGGTTTTGCCGTCGAGCAACTGGGTGACTTTCTCTCGGGCGGCGCGGAGTTTGGCCAACTGCTTGGTGTGGGCCTCGTTCGCGGTGGCGAAATAGTAGGCACGGAGGGCGTCGCGTTCCGCTTGGCCAAGCGCATCCGCCGGCTTGGCCAGTAGCTTGGCCAAGGTCTGGCCGTCGTGAAGTTGCGCGACCTCGGCGGCGGTCAGTTCGCGGTCGAACACGCGGAAGTCATCGACGAGGCCCTTGGCAAAGCCAACGTCGCGGAACCGTTGGCCGATAACGATGTGGTCGTTCCCGCCGCCGGTGATGTTCTTGTAAAGGTTGTCCTTGTGAATCTCCGTCTCGGCGATTTTGCCGTCGACGTAGATCGCCAATCCGGCGGCGCGGGTAGAGCCGTCGTAGGTGATGGTGCCGTGATGCCAGTCGTTTTTCGGCAGCTTGGCCGTGGTGCGGATAGTGATCGCGGTGCCGGGCCAAAAGTGGATCAGCGACGTGCTGAGATGACCGTCGCGGAGGAGCATCTGGTAGCCGCGGCTGCCGGCATCGGTCCACGCCTTCGAGCGGGAAAAGACGACGGTGCGCTCCTTGTGGTGTGGCGTGTTCATCCAGAGCGCGACCGAGAACGGCTGGGTGCGCTTGAAGTTGCCGACGCCGAGATTGACGCCGTCGTCGCCGGTCAACTGCAGCGCGTTGCCGTTTTTGCCGGGGACGATTTTGTTTTTCGAACTGCTGGACGCCCGATTGGAATCGCTGAGCAGATTCGGCAGTTTGCCATCCTTGTATTCGTCGAACGGATAGTGACCAAGTTGTCCGGGCAGCGCGACCTCGGCCGGGCGGTCGTTGAGCCATTTGGCGAACGGCTCTTCAGCTGCTTGTCTGATTTTCTCGAGCTCGGCTGCCTCGTTATCGGCAACCTTTTTCGCTGCATCGATTTGTTCCTTCGCGGCATCGTTGCTCATCAGTAGCGTCGGCGTGGGGACGGACGGCGTGAAGTAGGAGTACAGGCCGGACTCGTCGATGGTGTTGAAAAACGAGAAGAACTGGTAGTACTCCTTCTGCGAGATCGGGTCGTATTTGTGGTCGTGGCAGCGGGCGCACTCGAGCGTGAGTCCGAGCATCGCCGTGCCAAAGGTGTGATTCCGATCGGCGACGTACTCGACGCGAAATTCCTCCGGCACACTGCCGCC
>JAPPPH010000195.1:7943-8404 GCA_028817635.1 Verrucomicrobiales bacterium
ACTGCCGCCCCCGCCCCTCTGCGGGGGCAGCCGGTTGAACGTCGTGGCCAGCCGTTGGTCGTCGGTCGGGTCGGGTAACAGGTCGCCGGCGAGTTGCCACGTGAGAAAATCGTCGTACGGCAGGTTGTCGTTGAACGCGCGGATCACCCAGTCGCGCCACGGCCAGACATGGCGGTTGCGATCGACCTGATAGCCGTAGGTGTCCGAGTACCGCGCGAGGTCGAGCCAGTGCACCGCGAGGTGTTCGCCGAAGCGCGGATGCCCAAGCAGCCGGTCGACGATTTTCTCGTAGGCGTTGGGCGAGTCGTCATTCACGAACCGGTCAATCTCGGACAGCGACGGCGGCAGCCCGGTGAGATCAAACGACAACCGACGAATCAGTTTTTCGCGATTGGCCTCGGGTGACGGAGCGACCTTGGCTTCGGTCATCTTCGTCAGCGTGAAGTGGTCGATCTCGTTTT
>JAPPPH010000195.1:8414-15907 GCA_028817635.1 Verrucomicrobiales bacterium
TTTGCCTTCGCCGGCTTGGGGAGTGTCGGACGTTTCACTGGCGCAAACGCCCAGTGCTCTTTCCACTCCGCCCCCTCAGCGATCCAGCGCCGGATCAAATCCTTTTCCTCGGCAGTCAAACTTAGGTTGGAATCCGGCGGCGGCATCAGGTCGTCCGGGTCGGTGGTGACCAGTCGCTTGAACAACTCACTCTCAGCCGGCTTGCCCGGCGTGATGACCTCCAGCGCGCCCTCGCTTGAGTAAAGGTGCAGGTCGGCCTTGCGGGCGTTTTCGTCCGGACCGTGGCAGGCGAAACATCGGTCGGACAACAGCGGCTTGATTTGACTCTCAAAATCCACCGCTTGGCCAAGCGCAATATTTGCACCGCAGGCCAAGCCAAGCGCCAAACCGACCACTCCATTCATTTTAGGAATCACTGCGGCGGAAAATTACCCCGCCTTTGGCCGGTTGGAAACCCGTAAAAAATCCCACCTTCGGTCGATTCCGCCTGACAACATTTAACGCATCACCTAAACTGCTGCCTATGCAAAATCCGATCATCGTTGCGTTGGACGTGCCAAGTACGCAAAAGGCGTTGAAATTGGCTGAGGAATTGGCCCCTGTCGTGGGTGCGTTCAAGGTGGGCAAGCAACTATTCGTCAACGGTGGGCCGGACGTGGTGCGCAAGCTGCGGGGGCTGGGCGCAAAGATTTTTCTCGATCTGAAGTTTCACGACATCCCGAATACGGTAGCCAAGGCGGTGCAGTCCACGACCGATCTCGGCGTGGATATGTTGACCGTCCACGCATCCGGGGGATCGGAGATGCTTGGCGCTGCGGAGAGTGCCGGCCACGAGCAAGCTGCGATGCTGCGCAGTGAGCCGCCGCTGATCCTCGGCGTCACGGTGTTGACCAGCATGGACGACGCGAATCTGGCCGAGTTGGGTATCGACGAAAGCGCACAGGACAGAGTGTTGCGCTTGGCCAAGCTGGCAGCGGGGGCAGGGCTGCGCGGGTTGGTTTGTTCGCCGCAGGAGATCAGTATGATTCGTGGTGAACTGGGAGACGGCATCCAGCTTGTCACCCCGGGCATCCGGCCCGAGTCGGCCGAGGCCGATGATCAAAAACGCACGATGACCCCGGCCGATGCCATCAAGGCAGGAGCAAATTGGCTGGTGATCGGACGGCCGATTACCGGGGCCAAGAGCCCCAAGGCAGCCGCAGTGGAAATCCTGAACTCAATCAATCCAGAACTCATTCCCGAGAGCGAGCAGCCATTACCGGAGGCGGTTGATTGTTCCGAGTGCGGTCAGGGCATCAAGCTTGACAAAAACGAGCAACTTGCCGGCAAGTACCACTGCCCGTACTGCGAAAAGGAAGTCGTCCACAAACGGTAAGACCGCTTGGCCAAGCCCACAAAAACGGAGGGGGCGTGTCAGCGAGTCCGGGGAGATTTCTCGGTGAATTAAAAACCAAGCGCTTGGCCAAGCGGGATCACTTGGCCTTTTGTTGCTGCTCGGCGAGAAGCTTCTTTTTGTAGCGCGTCTGCACCACCTCGGTGAGCACCAGCACGGTGATCACGAAGTAAAACGTCGTCTTGCTCATGGCGTGTATCTCGCTGCCGAAGAGCTTCATCTCTGACAGGTGTCCACCCTCAGTCAGCAGCAGGATGCCGACGACAAACAGGATGAACAACCCGAGCACTTCGTACATCCGATTTTTCTGAAGAAAAGTTGAGACGCCATCAGCCAGCCAGATCATCAGCGCGCCGCCGGTCAGGATGGCAACCACCATGATCCAAAAGCCCGCGGTGCTGATCTCGCCAGGCTTGTCTCCGGTGCCGCTCACCAACGCGATCGCACTCAGGATGGAGTCGAACGAGAACACCGCATTCATGAAAACGATCTTGGCGACCACAGATTTGGCGGAGGAGGCGTCCCGTTTGATCTCGGTTTGAAAATCCTCCACCACGATCATGTGGAAAATTTCCTTCATCGCGGTGTAAAGGATGAACACGCCGCCCACCAGCACGATGATACTGTGCAAATTAAATGTCCCTTCGACGACACCCTCCCAGGAAATCGAAAACCATTCCGCCTGGAACGCTTCGATCATCTTGATCAGTAAAAACAAAAGCACAATCCGCAGGCCGACCGCGATGCCGATACCCCACTTGCGAACGGACGACTGCTGCGCCTCCGGCGCACGCTGCGACTCGAGCGAAATATAGAGCAGGTTATCGAATCCTAGCACCGCCTGCAGCAGCACCAGCATCCCCAGCGTAATCACAATCTCAAAAACTCCCATAATGCGTTACCCCTTTTTACAAAAAACAAACCCCATCAATCCAGCCTTATTATTGGATTAATCGGGGCACAGATCAGCCCGTGGGATTGGGAAATAAGATTGGTACCGGCGGCCGGGATCGAACCGGCACTCCCTCGCGGGAAAGGGATTTTAAGTCCCTCGTGTCTACCAATTCCACCACACCGGCAATTGAGGTTGGGTTGTTTGGTATGCCGCCCAAAGCGACAAGGAGATTGTACCCTTTCCTGGAGCGACCGCCAAGCATGCGCTTGGCCAAGAGTGGTTTGCTCGGCAGTATCGGCGGCAGCGAATCTTTGTTAAATCATGCTTCCGGGAATAAAACTGTTCGACTTGAGTGGGCGAACCGCCGTGATCACCGGCGGGTCGAAGGGGCTGGGCGAAGCGATGGCGGCCGGCTTAGCCAGCGCGGGCGCCAACCTTATGCTGGTCAGCCGCAATGAGGCCGAGGCCAAGGCGACTGCGGCCCGGGTTGCGGAGGAGTACCGCTGCCAGGCACTTGGCTTTGCGGCGGACGTCTCGAGTCAGGCAGACATGGAGGCGATGGTGGAGGTAGCGCTCGATGCGCTTGGCCAAGTGGACATCCTCATCAACAGCGCCGGAATCAACACTCGCGGGCCGATCGAAGAGTTGAGTTACGAGCAGTTCTCCGAGGTGCAGCGGATCAACGTCGACGGCATCTGGCTCGCGTGCCGGGCGGTGTTGCCGCACATGAAGGAGCGCGGCTACGGGCGCATCGTCAACATGGCCAGTGCGCTTGGGCTGGTGGCGATCCCGAACCGCACCCCATACGCTACCAGCAAGGGTGGTGCGGTGCAGTTAACCCGCGCACTGGCGCTGGAACTGGCCGGCAGTGGCATCACGGTGAACGCGATTTGTCCCGGCCCGTTTTTGACGCCGATGAACGTGCCGATCGCCGACACAGAGGAGGGGAAAAAATTCATCGTGGGAGCGACAGCGCTCAAGCGGTGGGGCGAGCTGAAGGAAATTCAGGGCGCGGCCCTCTACCTCGCCAGCGACGCGGCCAGCTACACCACCGGCGCGATGCTCAGCGTCGACGGCGGCTGGACCGCACAGTAGCCCTCGGCCAAGCGCTTGCAATGAGTGCAGCACCGGTCTAGCGTGACCCCATGTTTACGGCAGTTTATGAAAAACAAGGCGACTGGTGGGCCGCCTATGTTGAAGAGATTACAGGTGTGAACACGCAGGGAGCGACGAAGGAGGAAGCCGAAATCAATCTGCGCGAGGCGTTGGAGATGGTGCTTCAGGCCAACCGTGATCTCGCCCGCAAAAGCGAAACAGCCAATGTGATTCGGGAGCCACTTCTGTTTGAGGCGTGAAGCGTTCCGATCTCGAGCGTCATTTACGAAAGCAGGGTTGTGGATTTCTGCGTGAGGGGGGACGGCATGCGATCTGGTGGAATCCTGAGAATCGAAAGGTGACCAGTATCCCGAGACATCGGGAGATCAACGACTTCACAGCCAAGAAGATTTGTCGAGATTTGGAGATCGCATCGTTTTAGGCGGTTTACATCGGTGTGTATCCACATGTGTAACCCACATTGGAACTTGGCCATGCCCCGAAGGGGCGTGATGGGATAGCCAGGGGTGTTAACCCCGGGATTTCAATCACCAACATATTCAAGCCCTGAAGGGGCGGCATTTTTTATCTGAATCATTTTCCGGGATTCGTCTTTTGTGTCGCCCCCTCAGGGCTCTGTTTTCATTGGACGATTTTCCCGGGGCGATGCCCCGGGCTATGTTGTTTTGCCCCTTCGGGGCGTTCATAGCCAAGCGCTTGGTCAAGCGCTTCAGAAAAATAGCAGCCGTATGCCGGCTAGGGTGGAGAAGGCGTAGAGGAGAATCTCGAAGCCGCGCTGTGGGATGATTTGGATGACCTTCCGGCCGATGAAGATGCCGGCGAAGAGGCCGGGCAACACTAGCAGATTTACCTTTAGCGACTGCTCGCTGACCAAGTCCAAGTTGGCCCCCAACGGCAGCTTGATGAGGTTTACCAACAGAAAACACCGCGCGCCCACGCCGAGGAAGGTCTCCTTGGCCATTTTTTCGACCAGCGCGTAGATGGAGAAAACCGGCCCCGCGGCATTGGCCATGATGGTGGAGGAGCCGATCAGGAATCCGCTCGCCCACCTGAACCCAGCCGAGTGTGTGAGGCGGCCAAGCGCTTGGCCAAGTTTCAGCCGGCCCAGTTGCAGGGCTAGCATGAGCAGGATGATCGCGCCGATGCCTTTGCGGGCGGTGGCCTCGTCGATGTAGTCCAATAAAAAGTAACCGGTAGCCAGCCCGACGAAGGTGGATGGGAGCAGCGGCCACAATTCTCTCCAAGAGGAGTAGCGGCGGAAAAGCGGGTAGACGGTGAGGTCGCAGACAATCAGCATCGGCACGATCATCCCGACCGACGCCTTGGCCCCGAACAATTCCGCGAGGATCAGGACGTTTACCATCGCGAGACCGGGGAAACCGGTCTTGGAAAAGCCGAGGCTGAACGCCCCGAACAGCGCGAGCAGCCAGGTCGCGGTGGAGATGTCGCCGAAAAGATCCAAGGTGCGGCCCGGCGGTCAGAGCTTCAGCGTCACGCTGGCGGTGGCGGCCGAGGCCGGGTCGGCGCGCTGGTCGAGTGACTTGATGATCTCGCGCGCGGAACGCTTCACGGTGCCGCTGAATTTTTCCTCGCCGTTGACCGAGATGGTCACCGGCTTGTCGAGGTCGACCAACTGGTCGGACAGCCGCACGACTAGGCGCGGGGTGTTCTCGGCCTCGATCGCGATGAACTGGTCGTCCACCCCGGCGGTGATGCGTTGGCCCTTGGCCAAGTGCTTTTCCGGAATCTGCAGCCAGTAAAAACGGGAGGTGATGCCCTTGGCCTGACGCCAGATGATTTTCTTCGGCCACGGGTTGCGGTCAAATTTGGCCATCCACGGCAGCGACTCGGCGTCTTTTAATTTCATCCAGTGCCCCATCTCCGGGTAGATGCGCACCATGTGCTCGTAGCCTTTTGGGTCGGCCTTGCGCAGGTCGGCCAGCAGGCCTTTCCATTTTTCCGCGACCTTGTTGCGGTTATAAGCGCCGTCTTTGCCGCCCATGAACAGGCCGAACGGCAGGTTGCGGAGGTTGTCCGGCTTGGCGTCGTTCGGGTGTCCGGCCATCATTGAAGCGGCCGCCCAGCGATCAGCCATGCGCGGCGCGAGTTGGTACACGCCGTCGCCCCCGGCCGAGTAGCCCATGAGATAAACGCGGTTCGGATTGACGCCGCGCGTGACGACATAATTCTCAATCATCCTGTCAAACAACCCGTCGATGTGCGACTGATGCCAGAGGTTCCACGTGTCGGTTGGCGCGCGCGGCGCGACGTAAATGCCCTCCTTGGGTTGGTAAAGTTTGATCTGGTTTTTCCACTGGCCGTCATTGACACGGGTGGGCGCGCCACCGCCGCCGTGCATCGAGATCCACAGCGACCGGCCACCCTCCGGTGCGTCGCCAAACACCTTCTCGAGGTAGCGCATTTTTTTGTCACCCAGCTGGATCGACTTGGCCTTCATTTCCGCCTCCCGCTCCTTGGCCAAGCGCTTGCGGTGATCCTCCCAGATTAGGTCGAGTGCCTTCTTCGCGTCTGCCTTTGAGAGGGCGCCCTTGGCCCAATCGCCCGGCAGGGTGTCGGGCCGAACCTTGGCCGGGGCGGCCAGCCACGCGGTCACGGCGGCGAGTTGCGAGCCGGCGATCGCGGTCGCGTCCGGCAGATCGTTCCACTGCAAATCGAGCGTCACCTCGCCGCCTTTGGCCCGGCGCAGCGGGATCTGTTTCACCTTGTCGCCCTGAATCAGTTGCAGCCAAAGCGGCGTGTTTGGTCGAGTATAGGTGTTGCAGGTAAAACCGGCGACGTCTTTGAGGTCGGCGGGTCCGGCCTTGGTTTTTCGGGAGGCAAGAACTTCGTATTTTGAATCGAGCAACTCGGCCTGAACTTCTATCCGTTTGCCGCCGTCTCGCACGCGCACGAACACATCATCCTCGACGTTCTCGTCGCTGCCCTTGCCGCTGTAGCGGTTGGTGACATCGAAGGCGTTTACCTGTGTCGCCTCGATGTCCCAGACCATCGGGAAACGGGTGCCGGTTTTTTTCCACGACGTGGCGTAGATCGCGTGTCGCCAGTCGGCGTTGTCAGCCTTCGATGCCGCGCCGACGAACCAGCCGCGGTTCAGGCCTGAGGCGTTGTATTCGTCCGAGCCGGTGAAGTGCCATCCATCGTCCCAAATTTCCGTCCAAGTGTGGTTGCCGCGCTTGTTGGTCCAGAGCGGGGTGCCGACCACACGTGCCGCCACGCCGACTGAGCGGCAGGCATCGACGAGAATGATCGACAGGCCTGTGCAGGTCGCGCGGCTCTGCGCGATCGACTCTGATGGACTCTGGTTCGGCTTTTTGCGGCCGGTGTTATAGTGGACATTGATCAGGTTGAAGAGTTGACTGTTGAGCGCCTGCACTGCCTCGGTTGGGGTGGCGGCCTTGGCCACCAGTTTGCGGCATTTCTCATAAAATTCAGGCCGCCAACTCTCTCTCGTCTCGTCGAGGCTTGCGTAAGGCAGGACGTCGTTGAAAAACAGCTCCTCCGGCAGCTTGGCACACCACGGGAACTCCACGCGCGCCTTCATCGCCAGGTCGAGATTTTCCGTGAGGAACTCGCGGTCTAGTTTCTTGAGATCCGACTCCGGCATACCCTCGATGAGGAATACTGCGGCACGATGGCCAAAATCTCCGTGAGTTTTTTTTGCTGCAGAGATGAAAGCTTCCAGTTCGGAACGATTATCGCCTGCTTTGGCCAAAGCCCTTTGAGATGCCTGCTCCGCTTGGCCAAGCGAGATTACAAAAATGGAAATTAATGTTGTTAGAATGTGTTTCATTCGGTTTAAAATCATGCACCGCATGGGGTGCAGATTAGCTGTACCACAGTTCCAACGCAACTCAGTGAATATCAACTCCAGACTAGTTGATATGATATGCACTTGACTGAGGGAATTGGCTTAGCTGAAAGTGCCGCTTCAGATTAGCAGAGACATTTATTTACTTTAAAATCATGACTGTACCCAACTACATCACGATATTTAGACTTTTGCTGGTACCTGTTTTTGCGACTTATATAATAGATTATTCTAATAACAATAAAGAATTGAGTTGGTGG
>JAPPPH010000303.1 GCA_028817635.1 Verrucomicrobiales bacterium
GAATAATTCCAGCTCCACGATTGGTGAATGGTTGACGGACTTGGGCGGTTCGTGGTCGGTCGTATACTCCAGTTTGAGGGTGCCTTCCGAGCCGAGGATGCCGGACCAATTTTGGTCGATGCTGATGGTGCAAAACCGATCCTGAACGATCGACGGGCCGTCGATTCGAGCGCCGGTTGTTAGTGCATTCCTTCGAAAAATCCTCTCCGGATGAACAGGTTCGGTGTTCGACCCGAACGATTCCCAGATAGGTGGCGTTGAATCCGTGGAGGCGATGACCCGGATCGAGACGACTTCAATTGATTTGTTTTCCGGCCAGTAACCGAACAGGGACTCGTATCGTTTTCGGAATTCAGATTTCAAGTCGACGCCCTCCCGAAAATCGATTTCCTCCGAGGATTCCTGACCCTGATGCCGGAGCGAAACCAGCCTGCGCCGAACGGACGTCTGCTCAGGTGTCAGCCCATCTTTCCGCAAGCGTTCAAGTGCCAGTTGTTCCAGCTCCAAGATCGTGTCGGCAAGTATTGATTTTAACTCATCTAGCGGTCGAAGCAACTGTCGCTCGGCGAATCGTTCGATAACGGCCTCGCGCAAACCTCGGGCGCTGAGTAACCCGGCGTCGCTTGGGCAAAGAACGGTGGTGATCCCCAGTTTTTCGGCAACGGCACAGGCATGCTGCCCGCCCGCGCCCCCGAAGGCCACCAGCGCATAATCGGCGGGGTCGTATCCTTCACGAATGGAAATTTTACGAACGGCATCTGCCATGCGTTCGTTGGCAAAATTGAGAAAACCGGCGAGCAACTCTTCGGGTTCGGTCGCATCGGGGATGGCGCTGCGGATTGTCTCGAGCGCCGCCCGGGCGGATTCGAGGCATACGGGAATGCCAAATTGTTCGGGGTCAAGTCGACCGAGCAGCAGGTTGACATCGGTTACCGTTAATGGACCTCCGGCACCGTAACAGGCTGGGCCGGGATTTGCGCCGGCGCTCTCAGGCCCGACGAACAGTTCCTCGCCGTTGAAGCCGCAGATCGATCCGCCGCCGGCCGCCAGGGTCTCGATGTTTAGCACCGGGGCAAGGACTCGCGCTCGACCGACACGGTGTTCGAATTGGTAGTCGTACTCGCCATCGAAGCGACAGACATCCGTGCTGGTGCCGCCCATGTCGAACCCGATGATACGCGCGAAGCCGGCTTGGCGGCCGGACATGGCTGCACCGACAACGCCTCCGGCCGGCCCGCTGAGCAGGCTGTCCTTGGCCCGGTAATCATCACGGGAAATCAGGCCGCCGGCACTGGTCATGATGCGGAGTCTGCCGTTGGTCAACTCGCGTTCCACGCCGTCGAGGTAGCGCGTCATGATCGGCGACAGGTAGGCATCGACGACGGTCGTTTCAGCGCGAGGCAAAATCTTGATGACTGGGGCCAGATTGCTTGAGACGGAGATATGTTGCCATCCTGACTCGCGGAGATAACTGGCCAGGCGCTGTTCATGCTGAGGGTTACGATGGCTATGCAGACAGACGATGGCGGCGGATTGGTTATCACAAGATGGCGGCGCGACAGCGGGAAGGCTCAACGGTTGCAGCGCTTGGCCAAGCGCGTCGAGGCGTTCCTCAACACCGACGACGTTGGCTGTGAGCGGCGTCGGTTTTTGCACATTCAACGCGAACAGGTCGGGTCTTTTTTGGTCTCCGATCAGGAGCAGATCCTCGAATCCGTTTGTGATGAACAGAGTGACATCAGCCCCATTTTCCTCGAGCAACGCGTTGGTGCCACGGGTGGAGGCAAGGTGCATGGTGAGCGAAGGTAGTGGCTTGGATGCAATTGTGCCGGTGGCCAGGCGAGCCGCGAGGATCGGTGCCTCCATGTCAAAAACGATCTCGATCGCTTGGCCAGGCGCTGTCCCCTCCGGAAGCGGTTTGGCCAAGCGCAGTGATTGTTCGGTCGACTGTTCGGTGATTGCAATGGGTTCAGTCGCTTGGCCAAGCAGCCTGAGCCCTTGGCCAAGCGCAAACTGGGCAGGGATGGGTTGAGAAAGGGAGAAATCAATCTCCGTTGGCGTATGAACCGCCGTCAGCGTGCCGCGTAGGCAACTGCTTGAGAGGACTTTGAGTCGGCGTGTGTCACCTTCTGGTGATTGGGCCAGGCAGTCGGTGAAAGTGCCTCCCGTATCAATCCAAATCTGCCAATACTCTTGCAACGCGGGGGATTGCTACTGATCGATTTTCGCCTCTTTTAAAATGAACTGAATCGCAAAATCGCCGGTGAGGAGTTTTGCAGGTTGCCCGGCGCGAGTGGTTAGTTTTCCGGACGCCCGGTTTTCGTTTTGGATGATTGAGATTTCAGCGGTGCCTTCCCCGGTTTCCTTTGAGACGAATGCCTTGATTTCGATGAACTGTTTTTTGAGTTCTCCGATGCTGATTTCCGCGTCGCTTCCGGCGAGAACGATCAGGCGCGGAGTGGCAATCTTGATCGGATTTGGTTCATCGGAGATGTCTGTAATCTCAAATTCCATGATGTATTGTGAGAGGTTCGGATGAATATTTTCCGTGCCGATTTTTTGATAGTGCGTATCGAATGTGACCCGACAACCAGAGGCCAACGACAGGATCATTGCCAGCGTGAATACAGTGTGTTGAATTTTCAGAATGCGGCCAAGCTAGGCGTGTGGGGCCGGCTACTCAAGTTAAAAACAGGCCGCTCAATGCGTATGTGACGAATCACTGGCGGCCAAGCCCTCGTTGCAGTAGGGTCGGCCTGTGAAGATGAGTTGGAAGAAGATTGTTCCGGTTGCCGTCGCCGGGTTGGTACTCACTGGTTGTGCCTCGATATCCAAAGTGAATCCACCAGCCGCGAGCCAAGCGGAACCGATGGTGATCAATGCCCGACAGATTATCGGCCAAATGACTGCCAAGGTCACACAGATGATGGATTCAAGGTCAACCGTAGAGATGAAGAAGTTGATCGAAAAGTTAAAAAAAGAACCGAAAGCTAAACTGAAACTGCCGAAGCCTAGTTCGACTAGTGTTGACGAAGCCCAAGAGGCTGTGGCTGTGGTGGGTGGTGTTTACAAGTGTAACATGTGTCCCAGATGGCATGTTGCACCGGCAAGTGGATTTTTAATCGCAGAAGATCTGATTGTGACAAATTATCATGTTGTGGACAATCCAGAGCGATCTGCTTTAGCTGTCAGGCTATTCGATGGACGTTTGTTTATGGTTGAGGATGTGGTGGCCGCTAGTGAGAGATACGACTTAGCGGTGTTGCGTTTGCCTAAGACAGGCATTAAGCCAATCACGTTAGGATTAGCAGCTCCTATTGGAGCCAAAATCGATTTAATAAGTCATCCCAATCGAAAGTTCTATACACTTAGTGAGGGAAGGGTAGCTAGGTATTTTGTGACTCAGAGGAATCGCAAGTCGGTTCCGGCCATGGCAATCACGGCTGACTTCGGTAAGGGTTCAAGTGGTGCGCCAGTTCTAAACGAACAAGGCCAAGTGGTTGGTATTGCAGCCAGTACAGAGT
>JAPPPH010000429.1:0-2655 GCA_028817635.1 Verrucomicrobiales bacterium
GGGCCCGGCTTGGGGCGGGGCGAGGCGAATCCCCGGTGTTTTACGTCACCATGGGCAGCGGCATTGGGGGTGGGTTGGTTGTTGATGGCGAACTGTACCACGGTGCTTTACCGACTGAAGCAGAGATTGGCCACTTGCGTTTGAATCCTGACGGGGAAACGCTGGAGTCGAAATGTTCGGGCTGGGCAGTGGATCAACGGTTGAGGGAGTACGCAGGAGTGGCTCCGGGTTCGCCATTGGCCAAGCGCTTGGCCAATGGCGAGGGCAGTGAGGCAAGGCACTGGGTGCCCGCTATGGATGATGGGGATGAAGGTGCTCAGGAGTTGTTCCTCGAAACTTGCCGCGATTTGGCCTTTGGCCTGTCCCATGTCGTTCATCTGCTAAACCCGTCCGTGATCATCCTTGGCGGAGGCTTGTCCCTCTTGGGTGAACCGCTTAGGGCCGGGGTTGAGTCCGCACTTGGCCAAGCGATCATGGAGGTGCTTCGGCCCGGGCCAAGTGTCCGCTTGGCCAAGCTCGCCGAGGATGCCGTACCGGTTGGTGCGCTGCATTTGGCTTTGACGGCTGGCTGATGTTTGAGACAATCCATTCATGCGTGATTGGATTACCAGTTACATCGAGGCGCAAAAGGCGGCGCTCGACTCCATCCCGGTAGAGCAGGTCGAGTCGGTCATACTCAAACTAAAGGAAGCCCACACCGAGGGGCGGCAGATTTTCGTTTTCGGCAACGGGGGCAGTGCCTCCAATTCATCGCATTTTGTGACCGACCTTGGCAAGGGATCGTCCGATGCGCTTGGCAAACACTTCAAAGTGCTGTCGCTTAACGACAACGTGAGCTGGATGACGGCGATCGGCAACGACTACGCCTACGAGGATATCTTCGTTCGCCAACTCGAAAACTACGGCCAAGCCGGAGACATTGCACTGACGATGAGCGTCAGCGGCAATTCACCGAATCTGGTCAAGGCGTTCGAGTGGGCCAAAGAAAACGGCCTGTACACCATCGCGCTCGTCGGCGGCAAACGGGGTAAGTTGGCGGAGATTGCCAGCGAAACGATCGTGATCGATGACACCCACTACGGCCGTGCTGAGGATTGCCAAATGGGCATCGCCCACATGCTCTGCTACGCATTCATGGAAGTGGATGAACTGAAGGCCTAAGATTTTTTCGGCTCGGTCACAAAAAAGCCCGGCAACATGGCCGGGCTTTTTGTTTGAATAATTGAGAGTTGAATTACGCCCCCATTTCGTCTTCGAAGGAGCCTTCGGCGACGGGGAAGCATAGGTTGTCGCGTACGTATTGGATGCCCTCGATGGCGGTGGCATCCGGGTCGCGGTAGTTGCTCTCCGTCTCGGCGATGAGCGGGGCGGTGTCGGTGCCGTTGACTTTCATGTATCGGGCCGGATAGCCGATGTTGATCAGCATCTCGACGTAGCGAACCATGTTGATGTCGCCGCTGCCAAGGTCGGTAAACTGCATCGCGCGATTACGCCAATTCGGTTCGCCCTTGCGCAGTGGCACACCGGGACGCACGACGTAATTCTTCACGTGACAACCGTAGACACGGTCGGCCACGGCGGGGTGGGTGAAGCGCGCCTCCCATTCCTCACCTTCCCAGCAATGTGAAGGGTCGGCGTTGACGGTCAGGCACTTGTCGCCGTCACAACTGTCCACGAGTTGCCCAAACTCCTCGGCACACATCGCAGCGGTTCCGGGGTGAATCTCGTGCGCGAGATAAATGCCAAGTTGATTGGCGTGCGCACGGAGTTTTTCGGTTTTGGTGACGAACCGCTCCTGCCCCTCCTTGACGAGGTCAAAGCCCGGCCCGGCCCAGAACCCCCACGGATAGCCGGTGGCCAACTCCCAACCCTGGGTCACGCCCCAGAACATTGGCAAAATCTTGATGCCCAACTCCGCGGAGAGATCCATCAGGCGAAGCAGATACGACTCGTACCACTGCTCCAGTTCTTCCGGGCTCTTGTCCTGATTCGGGCCGTGGATGAACGGGTGGCCGCTGCGGGTGCCGGTCCAAGCGCTGGTGTGCACCCAGAACGGGCAGTGGCCGCTGACGCCGTCGAGCTTGAGGCCGTGTTTTTCAAAGATGTCCTTAATATCGCTGGCGCTCTTGAATTTCTCGCCGGAGTCGCCGTCCTCGAGCATGTAGTTGCTCGGTTGCGCCCCGGCTGCGCCGGCTTCCTTGGCAAAGGTGAGGAAGCCCTCGAGCCCCTTGCCGCCGTGTTGTGCTCCCTCGATGCTGGAGTGGTAAACAGGTTTAGCCATGTCTATTCAGTGTTAAAAATCGTTGTTCCGTGAGAACGGCCGAGAGCCTAGGCACAAAACCCACCTCAAGCAACAAGATTGGGAGAAATGTCACCCGCTTGGCCAAGCGCATGGTAGGGACGGCTGTCCCCAGCCGTCCTCGATTTTCTCGTCGCGTCGAAGATCAACGCGCCAGCGTTATGGAGTGCGGCGCTGCGTACCGCTTTGAAGCGGAATCAAGTAACCAAAAGTGTCGCCCCTTCAGGGTTCACTTTTTTTTTCGGTTATCCAACCCGGGGCTGACGCCCCCGGCTATCATCTGTCGCCCCTTCGGGGCTCCCCGCTTGGCCAAGCGCTTGGGTCGGGGAAGCTCGAGACGCTCGCTAGCAGGCTTA
>JAPPPH010000429.1:2665-3522 GCA_028817635.1 Verrucomicrobiales bacterium
CGCGTCGCCAAGCGCTGGGTTCCGGGGCGCGCACGCGGCTCGCGTGCCGGATGCCGGCGGCTCGCCGGAATCGTTTCGTTTTGTTGTCGAGGCAGTTTTTAACCAAGCCTTGGGCGGGCCGCCCAAGACCGCACGTGGGCCGCGTGCGTTCCCCATCGGCTAATCAACTATTCCGGCAGGAGTTTGTTTAGCTGCTTGGCCAAGCGCTTGGTTCGGCCCTGTCTGGCTTTGGCCAAGTTGTTGCGTTCGTGCGGATCCTTGGCCAAGTTGTAGAGTTCGGTTTCTCCGGTGTCTTTCTGCTTGGCTCTGGTGGTGACGTTTTCCTTGTGGGGCAGGATGAGTTTCCAGTCACCATCGATCAACCAACGGTACGTGAGGTTGGCGCTTGGCTTATGGATGTCGACGGCGTTGTGCAGGTAGATGGCGCCGTAGGTGGATTTGCGCTTGGCCAAGGCCGTGTCGTCGAGAAGGTCGATGCCCTGCATCTCCTCGGTGGGGGCGAGTCCACACGCCTTGAGAATGGTAGGAGCGAGATCAATGCTGTTGGCCAACTCGGGGCGATCCTCCGGTTTCACTTTGCCGGGCCAACGAACCATGATCGGAGTGCGGAGTCCGCCGTCGTATTGCGAGCGCTTGGAGCGCGGGGCGTATCGGCCGTTGTCGGCGCGTTGGATCCAGCCATTGTCGGTGACGTAGAGGACGATGGTGTCGTCCGCCAGTTTTTTCTCGTCGAGATGATCGAGCAGTTGACCGCAGGTCTCATCGAACCACTCGCACATGGCCCAGTAACGGGCGATAAACTTGGACTCAGTTTTCTTGGTATACTTGTCGAGCAGCCGCTTGGGCGGGTTGTGCGG
>JAPPPH010000224.1 GCA_028817635.1 Verrucomicrobiales bacterium
GTCCTGCCCACCGGCCGCGTGGAGCTTCAGCTCGAGGTGGAGGAACAACTCCGGGTGATGGTCGAGCAGTACAAGCTCGGCATCAAGCTGGACAAGGTCATCCTGCAAAACGTGTTCCCGCCGAAGGACGTGATCCCTTCGTGGACGGATGTAAATCAGGCGCAACAGGAGCGCGAACAGAAAATCAACACCGCCGAGTCGGAGAAAAACAAGGTCATCCCGAAGGCCGAGGGTGACGCCTTGCGCGTTGTCGAGGAGGCCAACGGCTACGCCGAGGAACGCGTCAACATGGCTCAAGGTGAGGCCGATGCATTCAAGAAGGTTTTCGCCTCATACCAGAAGGCACCGGAAGTCACCCGAAAACGAATCTTCCTTGAAACCATGGGGAAAATACTCGCCAGCGGCCCCAAGAAAATTGTCATGGACGAGGAGGCTAAGGGCCTGCTTCCGCTGCTTAACATCAACCCGGAGGGCAAATAATGTTGAAACAATTCTCATCCGTCATCATCGGGCTTACTGCCTTCATCCTTGTCATCCTGGTTTCCTCCTCGATTTACATCGTCGACGAAACCAAGCAGGTGTTCGTGACCCGGTTCGGCAAAATCGTCGGCGAGCCGATCAACTCCAAGGCCGAGGGCGAAAGCGAAGCCGGCCTCTATTTTCGCGTCCCGTTCATCGACCAGATTCACTCCTTTGAGAAACGTTATCTCGAGTGGGACGGCGACCCCGAGGAGGTGGCCACGCGCAGTAAGGTAATGATCGAGATCAACACCTACGCCCGCTGGCGGATCAATGACGCCAAGATTTTCTACAAGGCGGTTCGCAACGAGGATCAGGCCAAAACCCGGCTTGATGATCTGCTCGATGGTGCCGCACGAACTGTGATCGCCGCGCACGACCTCGTGGAGGTCATCCGCTCACATCAACGGGAGGCCAGCCAGCCTGTCACCGAAAACACGGGCGAAACCCAGACCGAATTGGAACCGTTCACCAAAGGCCGCTCAGCGCTGGCACAGGAGGTCATCGCCAGCGTCAAGGGCAAGCTGAACTCGGAGTTTGGCATCGAACTGCTCGACTTCCGTTTCAAACGAATCAATTACACCGAGAAAGTGCGACAGGAAATTTTCAAGCGCATGATCTCCGAGCGCACCCGCGTCGCCTCCAAGTTCCGCTCCGAAGGCGACGGTGAAGCCGCAAAAATCCGGGGTCAGCAGGAACGCGAGCTGAAAACCATCCAGTCCAAGGCCTACCTGCAGCAGCAACAAATCCGCGGTGAAGCCGACGCCAAGGCGGTCGCCATCTACGCCGAGGCCTACAACCAAAGCCCCGAGGCCCGTGAATTCTACGAGTTCCTGAAAACCATGGAGACCTACGAGACCACTCTCTCCGAGCAAGACACTCTTATCCTCTCCACCGACTCCGACTTCTTCCGCTTCATGAAAGAGTCCGCCCCGGCGAAGGACTAAACCAAGCGCTTGGCCAAGCGCCCCCCGGTGGGATTCCTCCGCTTGACTTTACTTGGCAGTGCGAGAGCATCCGCTCGAAGCATTACACAGCCATGAGCACACGAACCATTGCCGGTCAGGCCCTGCTCCCCGAGGTGGAGGCGTTTCTCTCCAAGGAAATTCACGGAGCCGTGATCGGCGGCCGGGAGGTGTTCGCCTCCAACGGCGACACCTTCGACACCCACGACCCGGGTTCCGGCGAAAAACTGGCCACTGTGGCCAACATGCAACCGGACGATGTCGAGCGCGCCGTCGCGGCGGCGCAGGAGGCATTCGACAAGGCCGACTGGGCGCGGCTGCCCGCCAACGAACGCGGCGTGCTCCTCATGCGCCTCGCCGACGCTGTCGAGCAACACAAACTCATCATCACCCAGATTGAGTCGCTGGACTGCGGCAAGATCGCGGCGCAGGCCGAGGACGACATCCAAAACTTCATCGATACGGTCCGTTACTTTTGCAACCTCGCACAGGGTCTTTCGCTCGACACCGCCATTCCGGTGGCCGGTCACGAGGCCTCGGTGGTGCGGCACGCCTGGGGGCCGTGCGGCTTTATCGTGCCGTGGAATTTTCCGTTCCTGCTCTGCGGCTGGGGTATCGGCCCTGCGATGGCCGCCGGCAACACCTGCGTGGTCAAGCCGGCCGAGGACACTCCACTATCCACCCTGTACGTCGCACACTTGGCCAGGGAGATCGGCATCCCGGACGGCGTGATCAACGTCATCCCCGGTGTCGGCGAAGTGACCGGGGCCGCCCTTTCACAAAACCCGAACCTCTGCCGCATGTCCTTCACCGGTTCACCCGAGGTTGGCCGCATGGTAGCACGCGACTGCGGTCATAATCTGATCCCAGTGAAACTCGAGCTGGGGGGCAAGGGCGCGGCGGTGATCTTCGACGACGTCGACATCCCCGAGGCTGCCGACAAACTCGCGCAGGCGATCACCTTTCACACCGGGCAGGTTTGCTGCGATGCCACCCGTTGGCTGGTGCAAAAATCGATCTACGACGATTTCGTGAACGCCGCCGTCGAGCGCCTCAAGGCGGTACAGATCGGGCATCCGCTTGGCCAAGCGACCCAGATGGGGCCGGTCGTCAGCGACATCCAGCACAAGCGCGTGCTTGGTTACCTCGAGAAAGGCACGGCCGCCGGTGCTGAGACTGTCCTAGAGGGTGGCGCCGCGCAGATCGAGGGCTGCGAAGGCGGCCACTACGTCAAGCCGGCCCTGCTCGCCGGCTCGCTGGATAACGTCGCTGCGCGCGAGGAAATTTTTGGCCCGGTGGCCTACCTCGCCCCGTTCAGCGACGAGAGCGAAGGTATCCGCTTAGCTAACAACACTGACTACGGCCTAGCTAACAGCGTCTGGTCAAGCAACCTCGCACGCTGTAAACGCGTGGCTTCTCAATTCGAGGCTGGCAACGGCTGGATCAACTCACACAACGTAGTTGTCCACGGGGTTCCATATGCTGGTGTGAAAAAAAGCGGCATGGGTGGCGGGGTTGTAAGCCTCGAAACACTCCTCGACTACTATCGAAATATTTCCATCATCCGCCCAATATAGCTGTTAGAAATCCCTGTGGCTCGAGGCCAGGATCTCAAGACAGATGAAAACCAAAACCAACCAGTCTCTAATCGTATGCACTGTCATTATTTTCATTGTAATAATATTAGGAACTATAAATCTTTCAGAGCAGAGAAAATACGAAAGTAGTATCTTTACTGCGGCAATACATGGTAAAGAGAACTTATAATTAAAGAATTTGTTAAGTCTGGTGCAAATATTGACTCACAAGATGAATATGGAGCTACGCCACTGCACTATTCACTACAAGCTGCGCACACCGAAATTTCTAAATTTTTGGTTATCAGTGAAGCAAGTATTAATATCACGGATAAAGAAGGCTTAACCCCTCTTGATTGGGCTCATTGGATGAATCAAACAGAAATGTCTAATCTCATTCGCAAATACGGTGGAAAAACAGCATAACAACTAAATAATGAGGGGAAAAAGGA
>JAPPPH010000171.1 GCA_028817635.1 Verrucomicrobiales bacterium
AGTCAAAGTGGTTTACGTTTCGACTAAACGACTCGCTATTATCCAACTCAAGCGCCCCGGAGATCGAGCCGCAGATGAAATTCAGCAAGTTCGGATCGAGCCGGCTGTTCTCCGTGCTGCCGAAGGCGTTGTTTCGATACCGCATCGACGATCGGATGACATCGCTTTCATTTCGGATGATATTCTCAACGAGCATTCCCTCGTCGGCACTTAATTCGATATACCCGCTCTGCCCGGGGGCGATGTCGATTCCCTCCTCCTCAGAATACTTTCCATCGACCACCAGCGCCGCACCCTCGATCGGTTGATCCAATCCATTTTGGATGTCCACACGGAAGCGCCCCTCACCGGGCCGGGACAGTTTTGCCTGCACACTCGCCTTGCTGCTATCGACCCATTCCGTGCTGAACAGGCGGCTGGTCCAGATCGGCACGCGCGCCTTCACATCCAGTTTTCCCGGGCTCATGCCCACGACCAACGGGGCCATGCCGCCCCCGGAAAAACCGGCATTCTCAGCACGAAACGCCCCCGCAGCCAGAGAGCCACCGATCGGGTAATCCTTGTTTGAGGGCGAGTAAATAGAGGCGTAGCTGCGGCCGCGCAATGTGTTTTCCTTCCCGGGCAGCACATCGACAATGTGGGCCTCATTAATCTCCAGTTGCCCCGCCCGCAGTTGATAGCCGATGTAATAGATCAGCAACGAAAAGAAAATGACATATGCCGGGAACGTCAACCACGTGAGCATCTGTTTGTTGATTCGCTTGAGCCAAATTCGATCGACCGGGCCGATGATGACAAGGTACGCCACAAGCAAAAGGATCAGCCAGACCACCGGGAGTTTGCTGACCTGACGGCTGTCGAGCATCAATCCGTATAGGCCATCGACATGCTGCCGCCCGTACCCGCGGGGCGGGTTTTCCGAGGTAAACCACGCGACATCGATCTCCGCCAATCCGGCCCAGAGCCAAGGCCGGTTGTCCCAAGACTTGATCGGCTCACGCTCGGGGTTGAACCCAAGAAGCGTCACCCGCCCAAACCCGCGGTTGGCCCGGGCGGCGGCCGTGTGATCGTCGACCTCAAGCAGCGGAACACCCCCAATCAACCGGAACGGCACCGCCGCAATGTCGCCCGACACGAACGTGCCGTCATTTTCCTTGAGTTGATAACCCTCCTCGCCAAGCCAAGTACGGATCGCGCCACCCAGAGCCATGTTTTGCATCTGCCCAAACCGGGCGTTGACCAACTCCGAGAGCCATGGCGTGCCGGTGACATCGGCCGGTTGATCGATGCCAAGAATCAAGTGTCCTCCGCTTCGCACCCAGACCGAGATGGCGTCGGCCTGCTCCGCCCGGAGGTGGATCGCACGGGCCGAGTTGAGATACAACGCAGTCAAACCGTGAAGCGTGACCGGGTTGTCCGGGAAAATATCCGATTGAAGATGCGCCACCCTCGGCGCGTTGTTTCTTCGCTGGTGATCGTTCTTGAACGAGGTACGAGGAAAAACCGGACCGCTGGCCTGCTGCCCGCTCACCGAGCCCAGCAAGCTGACAAACCACAGAACGTTGTCCATCTGCATGTTCTCTCCCTCGGCAACGAGTTTACCCTCATTATATAGACGGGCACTCAACCGTTGGCCGGAGGTGTTAAACACGGGGATCGTCAGGCGTTTCCGGGTGTTTGTTGGCAGCTCGACCGTATACCGGATCAGATGTGAGTCGGAGAATCCCGGCTGGAACTCGATCACGCCGTCAAACGTCGGGCCATCATTCTCGATCTCAAACGTCACCGGGAACCACTCGCTGTTCCGCGCCTTGTTGGCGAACCCCGGAAACACGTCAAACCGCACCTCCGCCTTGGCCAAGCCGGGGCCAAGCAGCAGCCCGGCAAGCAACAGCTTGGCCAAGCGCAGAACAGGACGGGAGACTGTGTTGTAGGCGGGTGCCATTTATTACTGGCGCAGAGATAAAAACGTAAACGCCTCCGGGTCAATGCTGAACCGGCCCAGAATAACATTGCGGAGCAGCCGGTTTTTCGCTTTTCTCGGCCGTCCCATGAAATTGCTGGCTAAAATAAACCACAGCTTGAAGGGCGCCCTGGCCATTGCCATCGCGTTGACATCCCTTTCCGTAATGGCACAGGAAGACAAACTAAAGGACGGCCTCTACGCCGAGATCGAGACCTCCAAGGGCACCATCGTGGCCCAATTGGAGTTCGAGAAGACCCCGTTGACCGTCGCGAACTTCGTCGGTCTGGCCGAGGGCACACGACACTACAGCAAGACCGGCGGCAAACCGGCCGCTCAGGAAGGTAAGCCATACTACGACGGCATCCTGTTCCACCGAGTGATCAAGGATTTCATGATCCAGACCGGTTGCCCGCAGGGAAAAGGCACCGGAGGCCCCGGCTACCGTTTCCCGGATGAATTCGACAAGAGCCTGCGCCACACCGGAGCCGGCATCCTCTCCATGGCCAACTCAGGTCCCGGCACCAACGGCAGCCAGTTTTTCATCACCCACAAGGCCACCCCGTGGCTCGACGACCGGCACTCCGTCTTCGGCAAAGTCATCAAGGGCAGCGAAGTCGTTGATGCAATCGCCAGCGTGCAGGTCGCAGCAGCCGATCGCCCCGTCGAAGACGTGAGCATCAAGACCGTCAAAATCAAGCGCGTGGGCGAAAAGGCCAAGGCGTTCAAGGGCGACGAAGCCCATTTCGCCAAACTGCGTGCCTCCATCAAATCTCCGGCCGAGAAAAACAAGGCCGAGGGCGAAGCCTTCCTCGCAAAAGTCAAAAAAGAGGAAGGCGTGAAAACCACCGCATCCGGCCTCGCCTACAAGGTCTTGACCGAGGGCACCGGCCCCAACCCGAAGGCCACCGACCAAGTCACCGTCCACTACACTGGCAAATTGATCGACGGGAAGGTATTCGACAGCTCCGTCAAGCGCGGCCAACCGGCCACCTTCCCGCTCAACCGCGTGATCCCCGGCTGGTCCGAGGGGGTGCAACTCATGAAAAAAGGCGGCAAATCAACGCTCTACCTTCCGTCAAACTTGGCTTACGGCGAGCGCGGTGCCGGGGGTGTCATCCCGCCAAATGCCACGCTGGTATTTGAGATCGAGCTGCTTGAGATCAAGTAACGCACAGCGAACACGACTTTAAGCGAAACGCAGCTGCCCTCATGGCGGCTGCGTTTTTTTGTGGCGGATTGGATCGCCTACATCGTCTTGCTCACCACCTAAAACCAAGCGCTTGGCTTGGTGTCTTAAAACAAACTACCCGCATTCACCCACCAGCGGACTCGCAGGCTCGACCCTCCACTTCAACAAAGCGCAAAAAAGGAGGGACGAGCCTGCGAGTCCGAAGAAAATGCAACGGCGAAATTCACCAAACCCGGCGGGCGATCAACGATTGACCAAGCGATATGTCTTGACCAGAGGACGGCTGGGACAGCCGTCCCTTGTATCTTCGTTTTGCCCGATGGGTTAGTCTCCACGGGTACAGTTCCATT